>JAQIBF010000062.1 GCA_027859195.1 Helicobacteraceae bacterium | reverse complement strand
CTCGATGTCGGCTCATCGCATCCTGGGGCTGGAGCAGGTCCCAAGGGTATGGCTGTTCGCCATTTAAAGCGGTACGCGAGCTGGGTTCAGAACGTCGTGAGACAGTTCGGTCCCTATCTTCCGTGGGCGTAGGAAAGTTGAGGAGAGTTGCCCCTAGTACGAGAGGACCGGGGTGAACGTACCACTGGTGTACCAGTTGTCCTGCCAAGGGCATCGCTGGGTAGCTACGTACGGATGAGATAACCGCTGAAAGCATCTAAGCGGGAAGCCAACTCCAAGATGAACTTTCCCTGAAGGACGCTTGAAGACTACAAGCTTGATAGGCTGGGTGTGTACGCGTAGTAATACGTTTAGCTGACCAGTACTAATAGTCCGTTCGTCTTTTTTTACATGATTAGCGTATATTCACTACCTTATTCAGTATATAGAAATAAGAATCAAATGAAATTAATAGTAGTTACAACAATGTTGACGACAATAATTAAACAACTCACAATATATCCAAACAGTTGGAACTAAGCACTTCTCGAAGTATTTAGTTCCGATTGTCTAGGTGGCTATAGAGAGAGGGAAACGCCTGGCTCCATTCCGAACCCAGAAGCTAAGCCTCCCTTCGCTGATAATACTGCATCTTTCAGGTGTGGAAATGTAGGTCGCCGCCTAGTTCTCGGATAATCAATCACTTCTAATACTTCTTTACTACAAACAATCATAAAACTTATCATATTTTTTTACATACATTCCGGCGGCTATTGTCTGCGCATTCACTTCGTTCATTTGCTCCATCTTATGCTACTTTACTCAGATAAAACATGCCTTTGGGCATCTTTTCTATGAGATATCCTAGTTCTCGGATAATAAACTTCCCATAAACTACTTTTACAATCATCACTCAATAATTTTATAATACTCTTTTCGGCGGTTGTAGATTCCAAATCAAGTTTGGGATGACGGGCTGTTGAAGTGTTTCGTCTGGGTTTGGAATGACGGGCTGCCGGATCGATCTGTCATCCTGAACTTGATTCGGGATCCACTACATCGTAAGATGGAGATAGCAGCTGTGCTGCTATAAAAGGCGCAAATTCGAAATCAAGTGCAAAATAAAAAACAGACCGCTTGTCTCGGATGATCAATAACTTCTAATACTTTTTTACCATCAAACGATCATTACTTTTATCACATACATTCCAGCGGTTACGGTATGGATATCATAGGGAGGCTGCTGTTGAAGGAGTAGATTCCAAATCAAGTTTGGAATGACGGGCTGTCGGAGTGTTTCGTCTGGTTTGGAATGACGTGCTGCCAGACGATTCGTCATTTTTAACTTGATTTACCTACAGGTATTTCCTTTTGTCACAGATCCACTACATCGAAAGATGCAGATAGCAGTTGTGCTGTTATAAAAGGAGCAAATTCGAAATAAGTATAAAATAAAAAATAGACCGCTTATCTCAGATGATCAATCACTTCTAATACTTCTTCAACATCAAACAATCATAAAACTTATCACATTTTTTCCGGCGGCTATTGTCTACGCACTCGTTTGTTGCTACTTATGCTACTTTACTCATAAATAATTATCATTACAAGATTTTAATGGTCTTTTTATAAGTGCTGTTCTCAACTGTTTTGTGAGTTATGTATTAATTAAATAGTTAGACAGCTAACGTAACGAGTACTATCTGTCCATATATGACACTGGTTTTATTGCATGATATACCTTGTAAAGCGTGTAAATGTTACAAATTTACACAGTGTAACTTCTAGTTTTGTTACATTTTTATAATGCATGTGATAATTATTTGATATCAAAGATGTTTTTTATTGTTGAAATAATGCTGTATAGGCCCATATCTATAATAATTAATATAAATAAGTATTTAAAATGAAAGCAACATGAAAAAAAGCTCTAGTTATTATAAGTCAAACCTATACTATTTACTTTCTGTTTAAGTTTCAGTTTATTTTTACTGGCTTATAATGGACGAAGTCAAAATTCGAGAGTTCGAGTTTGCAAACTTTTCAATTCTTAGGAGAATTAACATATGAAAAAAACAATCAAATTAGCACTAGTAGCTGCAATGGCTCTAGGTGCAACATCTGCATTCGCAACAAATGGTACTAACCTTATCGGTTACGGTGCACAGTCACGTGCAATGGGTGGTACTGCAATATCTAACTTTAATGGTGCTGAGTCAGCATTTGCCAATCCGGCATTGATCACATCGTCTACAAAAACGACTGAGGCAACTGTTGGCGCTACTCTCTTGATGCCTGATGTTAGTTTTGAGGCAGATGCTTTTGCCAATATGAACCTTAGTGGTGGTTCAGCAACTGCAGCTTCTGATAATAGCAGTACAGCCGGTGACGGTATGGTCCCTTCAGTTGCTGTAATCAATAAAGTTAATGATTCATTTGCATGGGGACTTGCACTTTATGGTGTTGGCGGAATGGGTGTTGACTATAGAACGACTACACCTGATTCAGCTATTACTGGCGGCCGTGTTAATGACAATCTGATGTTGATGAGAATGTCTGTACCTTTAGCGTATACAATTTCCGGCTTCTCTGTAGGTATTGCTCCAGTTATTGAATATGGTGCATTGTCTATCCAGCAAATGGATGGTTCAGATGGAAATTCTTATGGTGGTGTTACAACTGATATCGCGATTGGATTTGAAGTCGGTGCTGCGTATACAATTGCAGGTGTTAGTTTAGGACTTGATTATAAATCAGCTGTTACACACGATTTTGAAAACACATTTAACAGTAGTATGACGGGTGGAGTTCAGAGTAAACTTGATACGCCGGCTGTCATAGGTGCAGGTGTGTCTTATGAAATGGCTGGTAATACTATCGCTTTTGACTACAAGAACATCGCGTATGGTTCTGCAAAAGGTTTTGAAGATTTTGGTTGGGACGATCAAGATGTATTTGCACTTGGATATGAATATGCAGCTGAGTCATGGGCTGTACGTCTAGGTTATAACTATGGTGCTTCTCCACTACCAACTGACATCGCTTCTCCAGCGGTTGATGGCGGTACTTCATTTAACCAAGTTGCAGGCAGCATGATGATGTTCCCGGCAGTATGTGAGTCACATTACACAGTGGGTGGTTCATATAGCTTCACTGATGTGATTTCTGCTGATTTGGCGCTTATGTATGCTACTGGTTCTGCAACAGCGGCAACACCAGATCTTAGTGATATGGGTGGTGCTCCTGCCGGCGAGATCACAGCAACAAATGATCAAACTGCTGTTAGTTTCGCACTTAACTACGCATACTAATATACTTTTCATATTCCCGTCGATTTGATGGGAATGTATAGTTAACCGTCCTCTAGGTGAAACTCGACTAGGGCACTAATCCCACTTCTCTAAAAAACTTCTTTTATTCTCCACGAAAATCTATGACGTAATCCGTAGCAAAAATACACGCTTGATTCACGCTTCTCCCACAATTGTCGTATTTCTTTTCTCTTTAAGTTGTTGCTTATTCTGCAGGTCTATAATGTACGCAGTCAAAATTCGTATGATCGGATTTTATTTTCAAGTTCTTAAGGGGAATTAACTTATGAAAAAAACAATTAAATTAGCTTTAGCAGCTTCAATGGTCCTTGGTGCAACGTCTGCATTCGCAACAAACGGTTCAGCTTTGATCGGTACTGGTGCTAAAGCACGTGGTATGGGTGGTGTCGGTATCGGTGTATCTCATGGTGCTGAATCAGCATTGGCGAACCCTGCGCTGATTTCATCAGTTGAAGGTACAGAAGTTCAATTCGGTGGTACTCTTTTTATGCCGAACGTCGCTTTTGATAACGGCACGGGTTCAGGTTCAAAAGATAGTGCCGCAGATATGTCTATGATCCCAGAGGTGTCTCTTGCTACAAAAGTCAATGATAACTTTTATTGGGGTGTCGGCATGTGGGGTACAGCCGGTATGGGTGTCGATTACCGTGATGAAGCGGCAAACTTCAAAATGGTTACTAACTTACAGCTAATGCAATTCGGTGTGCCGTTGACATATGCTATTTCTGGTTTCAGTGTCGGTATTACACCAATTCTTCAATATGGTGCACTGGATATTAATTATGATGTTGGCACTGGTTCTACAGGTGCAGGTATTGCTCAAGATTTAGCATTTGGTGTTAATGTGGGCGCAGCTTACCAAATTGCTGGTGTAACTATTGGTGCATCATACAAATCACAGATTGATATGGAATACAAAGGTCAGTTGACTGCAGCAATGGCTGGGTTTGGAGTGCCATATGACAATGACAAACTCTCTACACCGGCTGAACTGGGTGTTGGTGTAAGTTATGCAATCGCTGGTAACACTATTGCATTGGATGTTAAACAGATCAAATGGTCAGATGCAAAAGGATATGAGGATTTTGCATGGGATGATCAAACTGTATATGCACTCGGTTATGAATATGCAGCCGATGCATGGGCAGCACGTATTGGTTATAATTATGCAAAAAGCCCGATTTCTGATCAAGGTATAGCTGGTACACTTGTCAATACAATGAACCTTTTGGGCTTCCCAGCAATTGTTGAATCACACGTTTCACTGGGAGGTACTTATGCATTTAGTAAACAGACATCTGTTGACTTGGCATATGTTTATGCATTGGAAGCAACAGATACTTATACAGTGTCAAATAACCCGAATCCAGGAACCCGTGAAATTGAAACAACACACTCACAACAAAGTGTTAGCGTTCAGTTGAACTATAACTTTTAATCATCATAGTATATATTCTCATCTGATTAAGGATGAGAATACACTTTCCCACTTTTCCTCCACAATTATCACTTATAATCATAATAGTCATAGAACCAGTTTATGTAAGAAAATTAGGGCAGTGTAAATTGCTACAATTTGTAAGCATTTATATTGATATCAGTCTGCAATAAATGCAGGGTTGATAATTTTGTGATAAAAAGACACAGCAAAATTTTGTGTTAGTCAACACAAGAAGCTTAAAAAAAAGGGAGATTCATGTTTTCAAAATTAATAACAGGTGCATTAGCACTGAGCCTTGCGGCTACAATGGCAATGGCAGCAGATGGCGTTCGTTTTAATGTAATCAAAGATGTGATGCTTAAAGATGCACCAAAAGAAGAAAAATCAGTTTCTCAAGCAGAGAAAAACTATATGGATATGATGCACAACGATATAAAAGGTATCGGTTTTATTCTTTCTGATCCACATCAGCGTATTAATGATGGTTATGCGACTAAATACGGTGGAACTAACCTAGATAACCTTGGTTTCTTCTCTATAACAGCCGATAAAGCACTTCGTCCATTACTGATAAAAGAACCTGATCTTGGTGGTTTTAGTCCGTTTAACCTTCATATCTATAAAGTAAAAGGAGAAGATGTTACTCGTGTAGGTCACATTACTCCAACTACTATGTTAGACATCGTAGGTGTTCAAGATAAAGCAGTCCGTTCAGAATTTGTAAAAATATTCGAACCGCTAGATGCACTTGTTGATAAAAAACTTGGTGGAAAAGTCGAAATGGTTCAGTATGATAAACTTACTGCTGATCCAATGATGCATTTTGAAGTAACATTTAAGCGTCCTGAATATCTTGGTGACTTTGTAGATACCTTCCAAGAAAAGTTCGAATTAGCAGTCGAAGATAAAGATTATATTATCGCGGGTTACAAAAATTACCGCGAAGCGTACAACGACCTAGGACTTGATTTCAGTAAATATGATGCATATTTTGTTTATTCACTGTGCCACTTTACATTCTCAAACGGTGTTTTTAACCTAGTAGATGGTCAAGAAGGTCAGGCCCGTCCGGACGCCGGTGCATTTGCTCCATGTTCAATGTACATGTACATTGAAAAAGGAAGCAACAAGTTGATTATCGGTATGCCGAAGCTTGAAAACTGGATCGCTGTTATGAATGTCAAGGACAAGAAAATGGTAGATTCGATTCATGCTCTTGACAAAGAGATCATCAGCATCATGGAAGAACTTGGAGCTAAATCTATATGAAAAACATATTAGCATTAATCGTAGCAGCCCTTGTTCTCTCATTTAGCGGCTGTTCCTCTAAAGAGGCAGCAGCTGCTGATAATGTTGCAACTAAACCCGCTACAGCAGACGTAAGTACATATCTTGTAGGTGCTTATGTGGATGCAGATACAGCACAGACTAAGCTTATAGAAGCAGGTTTTGAAGTTGTAGCAGTATACAAAGTCGATAAAAAAGGTGAATACACATCGATCGTATTTACTAATGATGCCATGAAAGCAGCTGCCAACAAAGCTGACCGTGGTTTTGCTGCAGTACTTCGTCTACTGGTTAACAGTGAAAAACAAGTGATTAGTATTACTAATCCGGTTTATTTCGGTAAAGCATTTATGCAAGACGAGTTTGATTATCAAGCTGCTCTCTCTATTGAAAAAAGCCTTTCAGAAGCATTTGGTGAACTAAAAGGTTCAGCAGATAAATGGGCATTTGATGGTCTTGCAAGTTACCACTTTATGATGGGTATGCCATATTATGAGGAGTCGGCTGTTCTTGCAGAAGGTAATAACACAGAACTTCTTGAAAAAGCAAAAGCGTATAAAAAAGGTAGTAACCTTGTTTTTGAACTTTCAATTGGAGAAGGTCGTACTCTTCTTGGATATGAATTAGGGAGAAGGACTTCTAAATTCGTTAAGAAGATAGGTTACCACAATGCACAGATCGTTCCTTATACTATCTTGATCGAAGATGGCAAAGCAAAGATGCTTGCGCCAAAGTATTATATTGCTATCTCTTACCCACAGCTTACTATGGGTGAGTTTATGACAATTGCGTCGGTACCCGGAGCAATCGAAAAAGATCTTGCAAAGCCGTTTAAATAAGCCGAGGCTTATTTAAACTTTTCAGTTTCGGCGCACCTTGCACAAAAGTTTAGCTCTCGGCGTACCGATGTACGCAGTCGGCTAAACATTTTGCACAATCTGCACCAAATCTGAAACTTTGCGGCAAAGCTTGCATCTAGATGAGCTTCGCCATCTTTCACTATTCACTATTCACTATTCACTATTCACTAATTAGCTATAATTCCATCAACATTTACAGAAGGAACTTTTATGGCGAAAATCGGATTTGGAACTTACCGTATAAGTGACCGTAACCCTGAGCATCTACAAGCGATTAAGACAGCAGTAGAAGAGGGTGTTGACCTGATCGACACCTCGACTAACTATATGGATGGTGGGGCTGAAAGAGCGATTGCATTGGCATTTCAGCCTATGCCGACTAAAGAGATCGAAAATATTGAGATCGTGAGTAAGTTTGGGTATATTCAGGGCTCAACACTTCAGCGCATTCATGAAGGTGAGATCTTTCCTGAGACAGTTACATATGCAGAGCATATCTATCATTGTATATCACCTGAGTTTATGCACGATCAGTTGAGCAAGTCACTTGAGCGACTGAACATGGACAGTTTAGGGTGTTACCTTATCCATAATCCTGAATACTTTATTTTAGACGCAATCAACAACGATCTTGACCCTTCAGAGACTTTGGATAGATTGTTCGAACGCATTGAAAAAGTTTTTGTTGCTTTAGAACAAGAGGTGCAAAAAGGTCGTATAAAAAGTTATGGGATTAGCTCTAACTCATTTTCTAAACCAAGAAATGATCCGGAATTCTTACCTTATGAGGATCTTGTCGTTATAGCTAAGCGTGCTGCTAAAGCAGCAGGGAGCGACACATGCAATTTCTCTACGGTGCAACTGCCTATAAACATTCTTGAAACTGAAGGATTGAAGTGTGCCGAGTGGGCCAAAGAGAATGGTCTTCGCGTACTTGCAAATCGGCCACTTAATGCACAAGCCAATTCGTTGATGTTCCGTTTGGCAACTTATGATGAGCCCCACGACTATTACCATCATCTCAATGAAGTGTTAGAGATGACAGATGATAAGTCTTTAAAAAGCATTTATAATATGATCTCGCAACTTGATGATGTAAAACACCGCTTTGGATTTGTGGGCGAATATGATCAGTTTCTGCATGTTCAAGTGATTCCGCATCTACAAAAAACATACCTTCATTAAGCAAATAT
>JAQIBF010000048.1 GCA_027859195.1 Helicobacteraceae bacterium | reverse complement strand
TAGGCTCTTTGCACTTGCTTTTCATCCTACTAATCCCATAAATCCGTGGGCAAACTGCTCTTCGCTCTTACGATATGCCATTTTCAGAGAAACATCCCTTCAGGAGCGGTACCCTTGTTCTGTGGCATCCATGCATTGGACTGTTGGTCCTTAAAAATTCGTGCTATTCGTGGAATTCGTGGACGATAGCTCTTTGCTCTTGCTCTATTCGCGTACATTAGCGTAATTCGATGACTAAGCTCTTGCTCTTCGCTCTTGAAATTCGTAGACTAGGGCTCTTACGTTAGTCCATCTTCAGAACAGACATAAAGGCCTCTTGCGGCAGGTTGACCTTACCGATAGACTTCATCCGTTTTTTACCCGCCTTCTGTTTCTCTAAGAGTTTACGTTTACGGGTAATATCCCCGCCGTAACATTTGGCGGTAACATTTTTGCCCATGGACTTGACCGTCTCGCGGGCAATCACCTTACTGCCCAAAGAGGCCTGGATCGCCACTTCGAAAAGCTGACGTGGAACGATCTCTTTCATATTTTTGACCAGCGCACGGCCACGGTATTCTGCCGCATTTCGGGGAACGATGATGGAGAGAGCATCAACCACTTCACCGGCAACACGGACGTCGAGTTTGACCAGGTCACCTTCACGAAAACCTATCGGGTCATAGTCAAACGACGCATAACCTTTTGAGATTGATTTGAGCTTGTCATAAAAATCAACAACGATCTCATTCATCGGTACCGAATACTCCAACAGTACGCGCTTTTCATTAAGATAGTCCATCTTGTTTTGCATACCGCGTTTTGAGACAAGAAGATTGATCACATTGCCGAGGTATTCACTCGGTGTGATTATTGTCGCACGTACATACGGCTCTTCAATATGCGAGATATGGTTTATTTCCGGCAGTTCAGAAGGGTTTTGAACCTCGATCATCTCACCGCTGTTCATAAAGACATTATAGACAACTGACGGTGCAGTCGCAATAAGGTCCAGGTCAAACTCGCGTTCAAGACGCTCTTTGATGACCTCCATGTGCAGCATCCCAAGGAAACCGACACGAAAACCGAAACCGAGCGCAACCGAGGTCTCCGGTTCATAACTTAGAGAGGAGTCGTTCAGTTTTAGTTTGTCGAGCGCATCACGCAGCTCTTCAAACTTGTCGGTGTCTATCGGGTAGAGTCCGGCAAATACAAAAGGTTTGGCCGGTTCAAAATCAAGGACAGGTTCCGCAGTCGGATTTTTCGCATCAGTAATGGTGTCGCCGACGTGAACCGAGTGCACCTCTTTCAGGCCAAGGATAACGATACCTATCTCGCCCGTCTTGATAGCTGCTGTCTTTTGGCGTTTCTTCGGATGCGGGTACAACAGGTCAAGGACCTGGTGCTGCTCTTTGTTGCTCATCAAAAGTATGTTTTGACCTTTGGAGATCTGCCCGTCAAAAACACGTACCAGTGCGACTGCACCAAGATAGGGGTCAAACCATGAGTCATAAATGATCGCTTTCGTCGATGCGTCAGGGTCACCTTCGGGCGCCGGGATCCGGTCGACTATGGCGTCGACCAGTTCACGGATACCGAGGCCGGACTTCGCCGAGACCATCAAGGCGTCCGTTGCATCGATCCCGATACTTGTCTCGATCTCTTCTGCGACACGTTCAGGCTCAGCAGCAGGAAGATCGATCTTGTTGATAACCGGAACCAGTTCCAAATTGTTGTCAAGTGCCAGATAGACGTTGGCGATAGTCTGTGCCTCAACACCTTGGGCTGCATCGACAATAAGCAGTGCACCATCAGACGAAGCAAGTGATTTACTCACCTCATAGGAGAAGTCAACGTGGCCCGGAGTGTCGATAAGGTTAAGGATGTAGTGTTTGCCGTCTTTGACATAGTCAAGGCGTACCGACTGTGCTTTGATCGTAATACCGCGCTCTTGTTCAATGTCCATTGTGTCCATCATCTGCGTGGTCAGCTCACGGTCACTGACGGAGCCGCACTCTTGAATAATACGGTCGGCAAGTGTCGATTTGCCATGGTCGATGTGGGCGATAATGGAGAAGTTTCTAATGTGTTCTATTTTCATATATGTCCGAGAAAACGGCTGCTGCCGTTTGAGATTTATGCGAAGAGTGAATTAACACTTTCATTATGATAGACACGACGAATGACCTCTGCGAAAAGAGGCGCCACAGAGAGGACTGTGATTCGGTCATGCGGTTTAGTGACCAGTGTGTTTGAGATACAGAGTTCATCCAAAGCATCACTGTCAAGGTTGACATAGGCTTTACCCGAAAGTACACCGTGTGTTGCGATCGCCATAACGGACGTTGCGCCCTTGGCTTTGAGTGCTGCCGCTGCTTTGACCATTGTACCTGCTGTGTCCACCATATCGTCAACGATAATGATATCTTTGCCTTCAACGTCACCGATGATATTCATCACCTCTGACTCATTCGCTTTTTCACGACGTTTGTCAACGATGACCATCTCAAGGCCCAGCTGTTGCGCAAAGTAACGGGCACGTGCGACACCGCCGATATCCGGCGAAGCGACAACCGGGTTTGGAAGTCCTTTAGACTGCACGTACTCTTTAAAAACGATCGAGCCGTATAGATTGTCAACAGGAATGTTAAAGAAGCCCTGGATCTGGCCTGCATGCAGGTCGATCGTTACCACACGGTCGATTCCGGCGGTTTCATACATATCGGCTACCAGTCTGGCTGTGATCGGAACACGAGGCGCCGCTTTACGGTCTTGACGGGCATATCCGTAATAAGGGACAACCGCCGTAATAGAGCTGGCAGATGAACGGCGAAGCGCATCGGTCATAATGAGCAGTTCCATCAGGTTGTCGTTGGACGGGGCACCTGTAGACTGAACAATAAAGACGTCACGTCCACGAACACTTTCAGCGATCTGCACTGAGATCTCACCATCTGAGAAACGTTTTACATCAGCCTTGGCTAAAGGAACATCGAGTGTCTTACAAATTTCTTTAGCAAAATCAACAGAAGAACTACCGGCAAAAATCTTATATCCGCGCATGGGTTACCTTTTAGGTCGTTTTAATGATGCAATTATATCGTGAGAGTCTGAGGAACGGGTAAAAAAAGAGAAGTAGCACCAGTTGGTGCCACTTAAGGGGTTACTTTATGGGGTGCACAGGGCATCCAACTTTGCGTTATTGTTGAGATAACTCTCCAGGTAACCGATGGTAGTATCGTCAAGTCTCACTTCAGTACCACCTTCACCAGAAGCCAAATTCATATAGGTGATTCGGTAACCATGTGCCCAACTTGGTAAGAAGAGTGATGTTTCACTCATTAGCTGTGTTGCATTTAGTTCTTCATTGACCTTCGCCATAAACACATCTGAACTGCCATCATTAACCGTTGCGATCTCACCGTCACTGCTGAGATAGGTATAGCTCTGCGGATCATCCGACATGACGAAGCTTCCGCTTGTACTGCTACCGTCCATCCAGACATACGAGGTGGTCACATTGCGTTCACATGTTGTCGAATTAACATCTGCCTGTCCACTGTACATCTTGTTATTAGTAAACGGTACCGCTTCGACGTCACGCATGATTCTTGTTTCGATCTCAAAATTGATCGGATTATCCGTTAGGTAGGTCACAATCGCATCTTTTGTCGAGGCATCATAACGGTATTCGTATGAACCGGTATCGGCACTATAGTAACGTCCCTGGCTCACATAACCTGTTGCATCGGAAAGTGCGATGGCATTATGATCATTGTTACGATCAACCGTGACAGTAAAGACCATCGTCGTGTTCCCGTCCACATCAATGATCTCCCAGGTACCGGCATTTGGTGTAATCACCTCAAATGTTGGACTGTATTCTGCCAGCGTACCGCCGACACCGGCGCTTCCGCTTGCAAACCCGATCCCGCCGGATGGCGTATAATCCAACGCGACCTGCCCACTCATAAATGCACTCTGAAAAGCGTTAAAATCAGTATACCTGGTGGAATTGTCCAGAGCGTAAACATCGCTGCCATCCCAAATGGACAGCTCCTCATTATAGTTGATATGTGCGAACTTGTATGCAACAGGAGAGACAGGATACTGGTCTATACCGATCAGCGCACTCAGCTCGGCAACACCCCTGATGGTCTCGACGAGTTTTCCATCCGCGAACGGCTGAGTATCCGGACCGTAGATCGTCGCAATGTTGCTGCTGACCGTATAAGGTGCACTAAAGCCGTCCGTGCCTTCGATCACGAAGGTTCCGTTGACATCAAAATGCATAATGTCGGTATCGATAATATAGTTGCTCATCTCCGTCCATGCCCAGACACCGTACATCGGTGTATTGATCGGCAATGTAGCCGTCGGCAAGCTGTTAAAGCTGATAAACTCGCTCGATGCGTCCGTTAAAGGTGTTTCCGGCATCTCAACAGTTCGGTTCATAATGCTGTTACCGATGTGATACATCGTCGTCTCGTCAAACTTGTATTCCAGACTGGCACTGTTCGGCGGGTAATATTCGCCTGTATGAACTGTTCCGTCAAGATTTTCCTGATAGGTACGGACTGTTTCCAATGCATAAACGGTCGGTGTGACTTTGATGATATCCGTACCGTCTACGTTTACCACTTCCCATGTACCGACATCCGCATTCGTCACGATCCAGACATCGTTGGACCCATCCCAGTAATGCCCTGCACGCACAAGTATGCCTGATCCGTCACTAAGGTTCGTATCCGGCGCAAACATAAAGTTGTAGCCGTCGATCCACATCTCATGCATGCGTGGATTGTTCGTATCAAACGTCGTATCTGTTACAAAATCATCTAGCGTCGCATATGGATCAAAACCGATACAAGGCTGGTTCGGCACACTGCAGTTCCAATCACTGTACTCAGATTCATTCCACTCGTTGAACTCTTCTGTGATCTGCAACGTCGCCAGCTTGAATCCGGCAGAACCGACAGGCAGTGTGAGATTCAGGTCTGTCTCAATATCTTCTTTTGTCGTTGTACCGATATATTTGACCTCAAAATCTATGGTACCGTTGCCATCAGAATCGATCAACATCGTCTCATCAAGAGCTTCTACCGTATACGGGATGAGCTCCGTTACCGTTCCGTTCACCGATATTTCGATCTCCGGGCCAGAGGCATCAACGATCAGTCGCTCCGCAGTCAGGTTCGATTCTGTCCCCCAGCCCTCTTCCCAGACACTGTACATCGCTAAGCCGTCAGCAGATTGTGCCGCATAAGCATTGTACTGTTCCAAGGTGATCGGGATCTCGGAACTATCGCCGCTATCGCCATCCGGTGAAGCCGTGACATCTATCGTTACCGTAGCCGGATCCGAATCAAGGTCGCCATCGTTGGCAGTATAGGTAAAGCTGTCCGCACCGATGTAGGCATCGGCTGCCGCATAGACTAAGTTGCCCAACTCATCGATAGAGATAATGTTACCGTGCGCCGGCGGCGTAATAATCGTAAACGTCAATGGATCGCCATCACTGTCTGAGACATCTAATGGTGTCTGTATCACGCTGTCGGCGACAACAGAGAAGTCGCTTGCAATGGCAACCGGAGCCTGATTGCTTGGATCATAAACATGAATCGTGATCGTTGTATCGGACGTCAATGAAGCGTTGTTATCATTGACAGCATGAATAACGATCGCTTCTGTACCAATTACATATGGATCGATATCTAAACTTGTATTGTCTGCACCTATTGAAACTAGTGCATTACTTGGTTGAGAGACTACACTCAATGTAAATGTCTCGTCTTGTGGTTCAATCCATATAAGATGGTTCTGAACACCTGCAGATATATTAATGTCTGCATAAACATTGGTTATAACCGGCACACTGTTTACTGCTGTCACATGAACAGAGAAGCTCTCCATCGTAGTATCTTCTCCGTCATTGACTGTGACGGTGATGTTGGCATCACCATTTGCATAGGCAGGGATCAGGACATCAACATAGTCAGTTCCGTAGCTCTGAACGGTAATAGTACCGCTGTTGCTCGAAACATTATCAACACTCACCGATGAGAGCACAGTGTCGACATCGGTAATGTTCATGTCCACTCTGACCACTCTCTCTCCCGTTGTCTCTGTCAGGTTGATCGGTGTCGACGTTGTAAAACTGACAACCGGCGCATCGTTGATGCCCGTTACCGTTACAGAGACGGTTCCATTGTCTTCATGACCTGTTACACTGACCGCTGTGTACTTAACGAGGAACAGACCTGACTTGTCTGTTGCCGGTGTGAACGTGATCGTGTTGTTGGTCTCTACCTGAACAGTACCGTTTGCAGGCGTCACGACCCATGCCGTTGAGATCGAACTGACGTTAACGTCGTTCGCCAAGACATCTATATTGACCGCAGCCTCTTCTTCTGTTGTTGCCGTATCATCATTGGCAATCGGAATAACCGGTTCGGTACTGACATTCAAAGTGACCACACCGCCGGCTGTCAATCCGTCAGGGTCCTCTACCGTATAGTTAAAGATGATCAGACCTTCCGTTCCGTCATTGTTGTAATTAAAGGTTGTCGGACCAGTCTGGCTCAGACCCGTCGTTGCATCGAAGGTCAGGATTGCAAGGGCATCACCGTCTACATCATCAATATGCGTGCTAATATCTATCGTAATGCCCGTTGAACCGGTCACGACAGGCACCGTAAAGTCACTTGCCGTCGGCGCATCATTGACCGCTGTCACCGTGACATTGAAGTCTGTCGTGTCGCTCAGACTGCCTGATCTTGCCGTAACCTCAACAGTGGCGACACCGTTGGCGTTTGCAACGGTCACAAGATCACTGCCTGACACGGTTATTACTGAAGTGTTAAGCGAGACGAGCTCATAGGTGATCAAAGAGTCATTACTGTCAATATCGGTCGCGCTCGGCGTGATAGATATCGTACCGTTGTCTTCATTTACGACGATAGGCGCGATCGCAGCAAGCAGAGGTGCATCATCGACAGGGGTGACGGTAAAGTTAAAGAGCTGCGAGTCCGTTTTGCCATTAGAGGTCGCCGTGACATTGATCTCAACAACACCGTTGGCATCGGCTACTGTTGTCAGCTCCATACCTGAGACGGTCACAATATTGGTATCGGACGATGTCATACTGTAGACGATCGCACCGTTGTCATTGTCGACATCCGTCGCAGTGGCCGTAACGGTAGTCGTACCGTTATCTTCCATCACCGTGATCGGTGAGAGTGGCGCAAGTACCGGCGCGTCATCAACCGCATTGATCGTTACACTGAACGTCTGTGTCGTAAGTGGGTTCACACTGTCATTTGCCGACACCGTGATCGTCACAGTACCAGAAGCATCTGCCACAGGTGTGACGATAAC
The DNA here is from genome assembly GCA_027859195.1 of Helicobacteraceae bacterium. GTDB lineage: Bacteria > Campylobacterota > Campylobacteria > Campylobacterales > Sulfurimonadaceae > Sulfonitrofixus. The sequence goes on along the minus strand of JAQIBF010000048.1, from coordinate 5,515 downwards.
GTCACTACCGTTCATAACCGCCGTAGCAATTGACGTATTGCTGGAGTTCGCATCTAAGATCAGTACGCTGTCAACATCGGTTGCGATTACACCTATGGTTAGAGGGGCTGCATCTTCATCCACTGCTGAAGGGTCAGCTATTGCCGCAATTACCGGTGCATCATCAACAGGGACAACTGTGAGTGTAAACGTTTTCGTATCATTTTGAGCGCCGTCGGAGACCATGACAGTGATATTCGTGTCACCAAAAAGGTTAGCAATCGATGTCAGTTCCAATTGATTGCCGGTGCCAAAAGAAGCGTTGACGATTGCAGGCTCAATAGCTGTAACACTGTAGGTCAAGCTGCCTGAATCGACATCCGTTGCATTGATCTCTAATGTTGTCAGGGCAAAATCTTCTTCTACCATCTGAGCGGCAATGGCATCCAGAACCGGGGCATCGTTAATGGCCGTCACCGTTATGGTGACCGTACCGTTCGACTCACCGTTCCAGCTGTCGCGTACCGTATAGGTGAAAACGAAATCACCGTTAAAGTCAACTGCAGGTGTATAGGTCACTGTTCCATCGGCGTTAAAAGCCACATCGTCAGATACTGCGACTAAAGTCAGTGCATCGCCATCAGCATCGGTATCATTTGCCAGTACGTTGAATGAGATCGGTGTCTCTTCAGCCGTCGTGTTTGCATCTGCTGTTGCCACCGGTGAGTGGTTGTCAAGACGCGGAATGGTTAACGCAAATGTTTTGTCAGTCGAGACAGATGCATTTGCGTCAGACGTAATAGTAACACTCAGGTTTACATCGCCGCCGATATAAACAGGTGACACAACGGCACCAAGGGTACTTAACAGTGCAGTATCATTACTGCTCCATAAAAAAGTAACATTATCATCAGAAGTTTCACAACTGTTAAGCAGAAGATCCGTCGTGATGTTATTTTCTGCTGTATTGCTCCCTTTAATGGCGTCAAATGTCACACAGCCTAAAGCATTGGCGACGGCAACAGCATCATTAACATCAGGAATCGCTGTCGGGTTACTCACAGCATCTGCGATAACGAGCTGATAGGCAGCGAGATCGGCTGCTGTCGCATCGGCAGGAATCTGTGTCTGGAGTTCTAAGATGAAAGCATCGACCGCTAAAGCATCTGCAGGGTCAACCGCAGGGACCAAAGCCGCTGCTGCAGCTGTTATGTTCATGTCCGAAGATGCTAAAGCATCCACTGCAACGGAGAAGTCACCACCCAGTGTCGTCGCTACAGCCACAACACGTTGCGACGCGACAAAGACGTCAGGATCAGTCATCGGGTCAGCTACGATCTGTGCTTCACTTAAGCCCATCATAGCAGCGGCACGGGTAACAGCAGCAGCATAGGAGAGCGCTTCGTTCTGCATCAGTGATACGATTAATGTCGACAGTGGTGTGACGAAAGTAGCCTCACCAAAGAAATAAGCACGTAACGCACCGGTGAAAGGGGTGTTAAGTGCAAGGTCAGTACCGCCGGTAAGGTACAGATAGGTACCGTGAGCAACCGTTGTTTCGCCAAATGAGAAATCCCCCGCGGCATCAGTGGTTGTGTTGATGTCGCCTGTATTCTCGTCTTTACTGCCATCCAGATCGGCGTAGAGATGCCCGTTTGCAATATATCCGTCAACTGCCGCACCACTTGCTGTAGAGGTAGGTGTGACATCGCTACCCGTGCCGCTGGTACTCTCTCCATCGCTGCTAGAACAGCCGCCAAGCACTAACATAGCGGTCAGAACCGCGCTATATAGTGCCTTCTTTCCTAAATACTTATGCATCATTTTCTCCATTGAACAGAATTATGTACCTATACTATCTTAAAGTAGTTTATCTGTCAGCTCTCTATTTTTCGGATAAAAGTGTTTATTACAATTCTTATTTATGTAATGTTGCTGTATATATATTAACAAAAACAAACACACAGCCTATTTTTGGGGTTCGATAGATATGTTTTTTTTTGTGTAATTCAATATTGGTATAGGAGAGGACGTTTTTGAGATGTTCGTAAAATACGCAGTATGGGAAAAAATGTAACAAACAGCAACAGAATGTTGCTTAGGAAGTGAGCGTTATCCGTTCGTTAAACGATCCAGCCGCCGCCGACGAGTTTGTTGTCATCATAGAAAACGGCTGCCTGCCCCGAAGCGACGCCGAGTACCGCTTCTTGCAGTTTGATCGTGGCGCGTTCACCCTCGATCTCCACATGACACGGCACCGCATAGGTACGGTAGCGCAGTTTCACGGTAGTGTCGAAACTGGTGCGGTCGTCAAACATGTTGATATCTTTGATCTCAACATCGAAACATTTAAGATCTTCTTTCAGACCGACGACGATCTGGTTCGTTTCGGGCATGATCTTCGTCACAAAGTGCGGGTCATGTGCCCCTCTGACCGTAAAACCTTTTCGCATGCCGATGGTGTAGTACATGTACCCTTTGTGCTCGCCGACCACATTGCCTTCGCTGTCAAGAACGTCACCGGGCTGATCGACCTGGACATAATCTTTGAGAACATCCGTATAGGTGGTCTCCACAAAACAGATCTCGCTCGACTCGGCCTGAGATGCGAACGACTCCAGCCCTTCGATCTTGGCAGCATACGCTTTAACATCTTTTTTATGGCGTGAGCCCAGAGGAAAGACCAGACGGGGAACGATCTCTCTGTTGATGTAAAAGAGAAAATAGGATTGGTCTTTAGTGTCATCTTCAGCCTGCAGCAGGTAGGTGCCGTCATGCTGGATGTAGTGGCCGGTTGCCAGAAACTCGGCACCGATCTTGTCCGCAAATTTCAGCATCTCGCCGAATTTAAGGTTGCGGTTACAAAGCGCACACGGGTTGGGTGTCTTTCCCTCTTTATAGGTCTCGATAAAGGGGGTGACGACCTTCTCTTTAAAGGTCTCCTGCAGGTCCAGGATATGGAGTTTCACACCGGCAAAATCTGCCGCTTTCTGTGCGCGCACCTGATGGATCTCATGGTAACCCGGTTTGGAGTGGAGTTTCATATAGACTCCCTCCACGTCGTAACCGTCTTCTTTCAACAACATCGTTGAGACGGTAGAATCAACACCGCCGCTCATTCCGATCAATACTTTTTTTGCCATACTCTCTTCTTCTTACCTATATAATTTTGTAATAATAGCCAAAAGTGTCTAAGGAGCATACAATCCTTACCAGTTAACTTGTTTACTCAAGAATTCTCAAAAAGAGCAAAGAGCGTTTGTCCACGAATGGCACGAATAGCACTAATTTCAAGAGCTAAGAGCAAGAGCTTTACCCAGGGTCTGCCCCTCCGGCTACGGATTATTACGATTAATGGGATTAGTTTATTAGGGTTCTAGCGAACGAAGAGCCAAGAGCTTTTCGTCAACAGATTTAGCAGATTTAGCAGATTTTACAGATTATTTATTAGTCTTTAGAGTAATGGTATTAAGAGATTTTTTGCCCAGGGTCTGCCCCTCCGGGTGCAGATTAGTAGGATTAGTGGGATGAAAAGTAAGAGCAAGAGAGAAGAGTAAAAGAAGAGCGTTCTGTCCACGAATTACTCTAATTTACACGAATTATTTATTAGTCTTTATTAGCAGTCATTATTGAATATAACTTGCTCTTTGTTCTCGTTCTTAAAATTCGTGCCATTCGTGAAATTAGTGGACTAGGCGCTTAGCTCTTGCTCTAATCTGCTTAATCTGCTGACTAAAGCTCTCGCTCTTTTCTCCTGCTCTTCGACGTAACAAAATTACTGATAGCCGTTCGGGTTGATTGACTTCCATAGACGCCAATACTTTGGGACAAACGCCAGCAAGGTTGATGACGAGTATAGTGTCGCGGATGCTTTAAAATATTTATAGAAGCTTAAATCTATATATTTTGTCGCGATTTGTCGCAATTGTGCTATTATTACATAAAGCTTAAAATTGTATTTTTTGTCACAATATGTCGCGTTAAGGAGAAGAGATGAACAGTCGCTATGAACAGGCTATTTTAAAGACCTTTGAAATATCACCCATACAAACAGTTGCTGAACTCACCAATACAACCGGCATTCAAAAACGTACACTGCAACGCTATTTAAAACTATTAGTCGAAGAGGGCAAAGTCAGCAAAAGAGGTTCAGCAAGGGCCATCTACTATGAACGTGTCTACAATAAAGATTTTGCCCCCTCCTCTATTGTTGTGATCCTAAATGGTGATTTGGTTGGCATATTGGAATACGGGCATGGGCAGTACCTGTTTGCTTATGATGAAAAGTACAAGGGAAAAGCACTCCCAGGTCTGCCAAAAAATGAACAAACGAAATCACCAGAGTTGTTTGCCATCTTTGAAAACCTTATTCCTGAGCACAACCGAAGAGAGAAGATACTGCTTCACAAAAAAGATATAGCCGATGTCTTGCTTGAGCTAGATAATGCTCACGGTGCCTTTGACTTTGTAAAACTGGAAGAACTTTTTAAATACAAATCAAAATACTCAGATCGACCTTCTTATTCGTCGATAAAAGCTAAAGTGCTTGGACACAACACCTACCCAAATGTCTTGGAAATGGAGATCGCTATCGATAACGACAAGCTCAAAAACAGCACAAGCACAGAACTCTCCAATCTAAGTGGCTATCAACACAAGATCGATATCACTATCGATTGGGACAAGAACGTCATTTCAGAAGCATGGGAATCGGACTATCTCCTAAAACCGATGAACAGAGAACTTTCCGACTACTTTCATGGTGATGAAGTCATGCAAGGCGGCAAGAAACGTTATTACCCGCTACTCGCACTCAATGAACACCTCTTTATGAGCTTTGCTAAAAATGAGCTCGGTTTTGATGTGCCTTATAGTGGTATTGTCTCAACAAACTATGATTTTCACTACATCGTTAAACGATACGATCGGTATAACGAATTTAAATACAACCACTTTGACCTTGGTCAGTTGCTTGGTACTCAAAGCAGGCATAAGTATGATGTCAGCAGCGAAGAACTGTTTGAAAAGCTAAACACCATCTTATATGATGATAATGCCAAGAGAGACGCTTTACGGTTCTATTTTTACAGCTACCTGATAAAACATTCAGATCTGCATGCAAAAAACATCAGTGTACTCGAAGTCATCCAAGACAAGTATGTGCTATCGCCTCTCTACGATGTCATCTCTGTCGGTCTTTACAATGGAGAAGCGTATGACCTTGGATTACCTTTTGTTGATCCGCCGCAAAAACCCGTCAACCTTAGAATGAAGCGATTTTATCAGCTTGCAGCCGTTGTCGGTATAAGCGAGGAGAACTTTAAAAAAGATGCCTATCATGTCATGAAAACATTTATTACCAAGATGCCGGAATATATTGAAAAGACAAAAGAGTTAGAAGCGACTGTAGAGCTGCGATTTAATAAGACGCGAAAAGGCTACACAAACTTTTCTGATCGCCTGGACAATCTGTTTCAACAGAGGATCATCGCCTTTAAAAAATTGGGGATATTAGAGGAACTTGGTCTCTTAAGCC
>JAQIBF010000073.1 GCA_027859195.1 Helicobacteraceae bacterium | reverse complement strand
TTTATACTTTTTTGTCAATCTGCAATAATCGTAAAAGTCGCTTAACATCAAGTAGCGGATCTCGACATCTTCGAATTTTTTCTTTAAGATCGGATGCCCCTGCAAATAGAGTTTTACATCGTTTTGAAACTCTTTCGGGTACTCGAGTTTTTCGGCTTGCAACGATGAAAAACAGTCCAAAAAATTAAAAAAAAGTTTCGTCACGATCTCCTCTTTTCCCTGAGACCTGTTTGAGAAGAAATCGGTTGTTTCCTCAAATGTCTCACATATGTTCACCAAACACGCATTCAAAATAGACTCCCTGCAACACGCAATTTCAAGAGTATATACATAAATCATACTTGAAAAGATGAAAGCCATAATGCGGTAAGAAATTTGTTATCTTGATTGATGAAAGTTGTAAAGCAAGAGGGTGTGAGGTTTTATAGGAAGGAGAAAAAATAAGGAATATAGGTATCACTTGACCCCTAACGTGCTCCCCAAAAGCGCTGTCCCAAAGGTACGATTTCTGCCTTCGCCGTATCTATGAGATACTCGAGGATGTCCGAGAGCCAAGCCTCTTCTAATTCTTCATATTTTCGGCTTCTTATGCTGAAAAATACTCCTCTCTCCGCTATAATCAGCCCCATGAAAACTTTTCTCTCCAAGCATCTGCTAAAAATCATCATCGCTATCGGGGTCCTATTCCTTCTCAACTTAATGATCGTACTGTTCTATCCACAGCTATATACCTACATCGGCCTCGCTGATACTATCATTTTGACGGATAGTGAAAAAGCGTGGGCATTTCGTGGGCAGGTAGGTGATATCTTTGCCGGCCATTTTACGGCAGTGACCATGCTGTTCGTTGTCTATAGCCTATTGCTACAGCGCAAGAGTGTGGAACAAATGGAAAATAGTATTAAACAGCAGTCAACAGCCATCATACAGCAGTCTGATGCTCTTTCTAACCAACAGGAAGAAATCCGCCTCCAGAGTGAAGCACTAAGGGCACAGGTCGAGGAGATGAAGGCACAAAAAAAAGAGTTTGAAACGAGTAATATACAAAATAGATTTCAAGGTCATTTTACACGTTTAGATATGCTTAGCAATGATATTAAATTTACAGATCACGCTGGCAATAAGTTTAACGGTATGGGAGAGGGTGCTTTTTTGAATATTTCATTGATTAAAGTTGGCATAGAAATCAGACCAAAACTTAGATCGATTATCAAGCAGTGCAGATTTGTCTCAAGACAACTTAGCAAAATGTCTGATGATATTGATATCAAGGATGAATTAACGATACAGTTTTCTCTTAAATTGCAACAGCTTGGAATTAGAGATATGTTGTGTTGGTATGGTCTACATTTATACAGGACAAATGGTAGTGATGCAGTAATATGGGAACTAGTTGAAGTTCATGATGATAATGTAGTGCAAGAGATTATGAATATCTTTGATGAGTTATTTGGCCATGATAAGCAACTTAATCAATCATGGTCGTATCTTATGAGTGAATCGAAATTTATCAAGGTTGTTTTTTCAGATCTGCAAGAATACCTTTAACTTGATAAGTCGGTAAGTAGCTCCAGAAACTCATCTCTCACTCAACCATCTAACTCCCCCATCACTATCTGTCGGTATAAATCTACGTGCCGGTAATTTCCCATCTTTAGAACCAAAGTTTTGTACTATCTGGTACGGGTAGCAGTCCGGACAGTAAGCATTTACACCGACTGACACACCTTTGCTGTCAGCATCATGTCCGATGCTCTCGCGCAGTGTTCCTTCGTCGTAGAGCAGTTTTCCCATTGAAAAATATGAAGCGGTAAGAAATTTGTTATCTTGATTGGCAAAAATTGTAAAGCTTTACGTACTTTTAGTGAGGATATTAGGTTTCTGTAGGAACGAGGAAAAAGTAAGGAGTATAGGTATCACCAGACCCCTAGCTTTTAAGATGATGTTTGTTCATATACTCTATAGACTTTTGCAAGAACTCATCATCATTGTTTGCTTCAAATTCGATCACCTTACCATCTGGCGTAATGAGTTTTTTTAACATGTTTGAATTCTTCAAATTTATGTTCCTAGTAGAGATAACGTTTAAAATGACCAATCAAAAAGCCGCCCACAGATTTTTGATTGGTCGCCTTTGGGTTGTTATGTGTTAAGCTCAAACACATCTCCATTTTCAAATACAACTAGTATTTTTTCAAAGACTCCAAAATCTTCAATGCTCTTAAAAACATCTTTAAAATGTTCAAGATGCTCTTTGCTGTCAAAATATGTAAACTTGTTATAATAATTGTCATATAGTGCCAACCATACTGGCTTTACAACACTCTTGCATTTTTCGTTTTTATCAGAGATTCTATCTTGAATAATAGCTAATGTCTGCCCAGACAAATTAGAATCTGATATTGTTTCTAGAACAGTATTAATATCCCTCGGTTTGTGAACTTTTGCACCATATGGCATTGCTCCACCAGCAATTTTTCTTTTGCCATTTTCTGGCATCTTACAGGTAGATATTTTAAAACCAACACCGTCGATGCTGTCTTCAATATTATTATCTATTTCATACTCATTTTTTTCAATTATAGATTTTAAATATTTTTTGAATTTTTTACTAATAGCACTAACCTTGGCATAGTTATGATAAAAGAACAATAATAATTTTTTATCATCATCCATGAGCTTTCCGAGCTCTTGATCTAATTTAACTATGAACTTTATATATC
>JAQIBF010000061.1 GCA_027859195.1 Helicobacteraceae bacterium | reverse complement strand
AGCGCATATATTTATAGATCGAACCCGCAGCTACAAAAAAAATAACCCCTAAAGCAATCTTGATAATCGTCTTGGTTTGCATATAGGCAAAGGGATCAAGATAAAAGACCTCAAGCGGTACATCCATAAAATCAGCATATATTCCCATCAAAAAGAGTATCGTGATCGTGATGAGGGTCAAAACTGCCAAGGCGAACAGCATGACAAGATACAAAGTATGCTGACGCGCCTTTTGTTGGTGTTCGAAAAAGTTCATCTATAGGTGGCTAGAAACTGACTTTTGGTGCGGCTTGGATAGCCTGCGAATCTTCAAATTCCAACATTTTGGCATCCGTCGTAAAGCCGAACATATTGGCGACCTGGTTTTGCGGGAATGATTGACGATAGGTGTTGAACGCAAGGACAAAGTCATTAAAAGCCTGACGCGCAAAGCCGATACGGTTCTCTGTCGTCGTCAACTCTTCCGTAAGCTGCATCATGTTTTCATTGGCTTTAAGTTCCGGATAGGCTTCCATCACAAAACTCATCTTGCCCATCGCCCCGACCAGTCCCTGTTCAGCCTGGTTAAACTGGGCAACGGCTTTGGGATCATCCAGATGGCTCTCCATCTTGGCTAAGGAGTTAGATGCTTCGTTACGTGCTGCGATAACTGCTTCGAGTGTCTCTCGCTCATGTGCCATATATTTCTTTGCCACCTCTATAAGGTTCGGAATGAGGTCATATCGGCGTTTCAGCTGCACTTCTATCTGTGCAAATCCGTTATCGATCTGATTTCTCTTTGCAACTAAATTGTTAAAGATCGCAATTGCGTATAATCCCACTAACACTAAAAAACCTAGTACTGCATAGCCCATAGTCACTCCTACTACTATATTTTAATTTATACTAACATAGTTATATTAATAAGTTCGGTATTAACAAACAACTACCGTACTATTGCCGACAGTATCCCCAGTGTCAATGCTGAGAGTATCAACATTCCCCAGATCGAAAAGATCTCACGTTTCAGATTTTGCCAGACATCGTTGACTTCATCTTTAAAATCATGTTCCTTTTCATCGTACTCTTCTTGCAATTCATCAAGAGTCCTAAAACGTCGATTCTTTTTTTGCGACTCACAATTTAGTTGTTCGCTTGTACTGAACTGTTGGTTCTTGTCATCAGGCATCGCTACTCCTTAACCAGATGGCTCTGCACAAAACTCAGCGCCTTATCATTGACAAAAGCCAGGTTGCACCAGTTTGTCTGCGGCTGTTTTAAGATCAGCCGATGCGGCGATGTTGCACGGGAGAGTGCGACATAAAACTGTGAGGGTGCAAAGATCTCTGTTGTCTCAATAATAAGGTCTTCAATGCTCATTCCCTGAGATTTATGAATAGTGATGGCAAAAGCAAGGGCTATTGGAAACTGGTGCACGCTGAACTTCGCCTCTTCCATCATCTCCTTCTTGCCTTCTATCGTCTTCTCTTTCCACTGCGTCTTTGCCATGGAAGCGCGTTCAAGCTTGACAACGACGCCATCACTCTTTTCGACAAAGAGCACCTCATCGTTCAAGCGGACTATGCGTCCGCGTTCCCCGTTGAAGTAGTTCCATGAATTTCGGGTAAAGAGCACAGGTGCGCCTACTTTGAGTTTAAGCTGAGGCTCTATACGTGCATCATTTAAAAAACGTTCTATCTCTTTTTCCGTTGTCTGTTTGTCATGTTTGACCAGCTGTGCTTCGTACATTATCTCATCGCTGTCAATAAAAGCAAGTTGGGCCTGGTTGTGACGTGAGGCAGAGTGATTTTTACCATACAGATAGGTGTATTGGCTCAGATCTTCCCCAATAGGCTTGATAAGATGATGCAAATAGTAGTGCTCAGCATCTCCTACCTCAGCAAATCGTACTTTGTCGAGCACTTAGACAAACTCGCTGTCATCAATACGGTGGTTTATCTCCAATGTAATCGTCGTAAAGTCAAAACGCTGCCAACTCTCTGACTCAAAAGCAAAATAGATCTCGCCGTAGCCTCGAACGACCGGCGGCAGTTGCAGGAAGTCTCCTACCGTCAGAAGCACCCCTTTAAAATCACTTTGCAGGAGTCGAAGGCGTATCATCTCAAAGAGCGGGGCACTGACCATAGAGATCTCATCAATAATGATCAGGTCCATCGAAGCGATCAGTTTTTTGATCTTCTTCTTTATTTCAAGTTTTCCTTTTTGCTCCATCTCTTCGATAGAGTCTGCAATACCTAGGTCTAGAAAACTGTGAAGGGTCTGTCCGCCGATAAGGGTTGCCGCCATTCCTGTTGAAGCCAATTTAGCAACTTTTTTACCTTCACTGCTGTAATGTTCAATGATCTTGCGTGTCAGTGTCGTCTTACCCGTTCCGGCACCGCCAGTCAGAAAAACGTTCTGTTTTGTGTCCAATAAAGAGGTTGTATGATCAAAAAAAGGCATTTATATCTTTATCCAGTAAATTAGATGTATTCTATCAAAGAAAATCAACAAACAACCCTCTAAAATAGTTATGAATTCACTTCAAAGGAATTTTTATGATGCTTGACCCAAAAAAACGCAATCTTTATTTGACCTCGATCATCATTGTTTTAGGTCTGCTATTTATGTTTGTCACCGGCTACTATATCCTTAACGGCGTTGAGCACGGCAGCAGTAAAGATATGGCCATCGACCAGAGGATCGACCAATGTTATGAGGAGAAAGGGTTAGACTAGACTGTTCAAACTGATATCTTCTCTGATTAGGTATTAGCAAAAGACAGTTACCAGAACCAACTCACTTTTTTTCTTACAACATATCTTTCTCAATAAGCAGCTGTTCACCAAAAGGTAGTTCGCTGCTCTCCTCACTGATCCAGACAACCTCATAAAAGGGTTCTCTCTCGGGAAAAGTCCCCTTGGTATCTGAGAAGTACAATAGCAGTGACGGGGCATCCAGACTCTCGTCGATCAACGTAAACACCGGACGAAAGTCCGTACCCCCGCCGCCTTTGATCTCTACGTCCAGTCTCTCTCCGCTCAAGATCTGTCTGTAACTTTGTATCTTGGCATCACAGACGATCAGGTCGATGACATAGTTTGGAAAATGGATCAGAATGGCTTCGACTTCGCTCAAAAAGAGTGAGAGCAGTGTCTCATCCACCGAGCCTGAACTGTCGATGGCAATGGTCAGTCTCAAAGTATCGCTGTAGAGCGAAGGAAGATAGATACCGCTGTAGAGCAACTTCTTGGACGGCGGCATCATACGGTAGTTGTCATGATAATGTCTGTCAATGGCCCGGTAGAGCTCTTTGCGCCAGTCCACTTTAGAACTGTCTACGATAGTAAAAAAACGTTCAATATCCAGTGGAAGATCGCCGTGAAGCTTTATCTTTTCGAGCGCCTCATTGGCAAACTGCTCAAACATCTCTTCCTGGGCGATCAGCTTTTTCTGTTCCTGGTTCTCGACTTCCATCCGTTCACGTTTCTTATCCGGATCATGGTCGCCTTCGGCATTTTTCATCTGCTCTTGCTGGCGTTTGTTCTCCTCATTAAAACCGGTCACATTCTCTTCGTTGTCATCAAAATCTTCATTTTGGATCTCATCTTTTAAGATCGCATAGATCTCTTCGGCGTACATCCCTTCAAAACGGGGGTCAGGCAGTATCTCCATCGGAGCCTCTAATCCATTCGCAACCAACATCGTGTTGATTGCATGGTCCGTCGCCAACTGCCATAACCACGACATCCGTCCTTTCTGTCGATTTTCATAGGCGAGAGCAGCATGCATGGCGCCATTGGAGAGGGCGAAAGAGAGTTCGTCCCGGTTAAGCGCTAAAAGGTATTCATCGTTGTACTCAAAGCGCACACCGTCACTCAGATAGGCCTGAATATTGTCGTTTGGTTTTAGTTCAAGCCTAGAAGCGAGCGTTCCGAAGTAGGGATAATCCACAAGCAGTTTAGCCTTGGCTTCCGAGACCTTTTGTTTGAGCTGAGGCGTCATTATGCAAGCAAGTAAGCAAACTTGCCTACCCATTTGCCAAAGGCTTTTTGCTCTTCCATTGTATGGCCGCCACGCTGCAGGTCCTGTACGACCATCACCGAGAACTCACTTTGCAGACCGAGTGCGTAGGTCAACAGGTTATCCATCCTCTCTTCAGAGGGATTCTTGAGTATGGCCATGACCAATCCGGTAGATAAAGCGTGTAAGACATCAACCTCTTCCGGGTAAGCACCTGTGCCACTCTGCAGTATGGCCTCAATATCAGGAAGCTTATGCATCACCTTCGCAAAACTTAAAAATCGTACCGCGCGCTCTTTGCCGATAGCACCGCCAATGGTCTCCAAAAGCAATTTTTCATCCATACTGCTTCTAAGCAGAGAGCTGACAAACTCCCAACTTCTCGGTGTTGCAAAACTCTTTTCATTCTTTGTGGGGTCGAATGAGAAAAGATCATCGCTTTTATAACCGATGTAAGCGATAACACGTTCATCTATACCGCTCTCATACGCCCAGTCACGCCAATCTTCCATGCTCACATCCATATCCAGATGCACAAAACGGTTTGCCAAAGGTGACGGCATACGGTAGACCACACCACGGTCGCCTTCACGGTTACCGGCAGCGACTATGGCCCATCCGTCAGGAAGTGTATACTCTCCTACTTTTCGGTCAAGTATCAGTTGGTAGGCAGAAGCTTGAACCGCGGGGGGCGCCGAGTTAAGTTCATCCAAAAAGAGAATGCCTTCTCCCTCACGAGGCAGAAATGAAGGAGGTGCCCATAGCGCCTGATGTTCATCTTTGTCATAAAAAGGGATTCCCTTGAGGTCTGTAGGGTCCATTAAAGAGAGACGAAGATCAATGAACTTATAGTTATTCTTCTTTGCTATCTGCTTAACGATCGATGATTTTCCGATACCGGGAGGTCCCCAGATAAAAGTAGGGATCTGTTCCTTGACCATGGCGGTTACTGAACTTTCTATCTCTTTTGAACGCACTATTTTCTCCTTTTAAACATCCCAGCCGATATTATCGCGCTGGATATGTTTTCCAAAACTCGAATTCTCTTTGACCGCTCTCTCAAGCCGCCTGTCGAGTTGAAACTGATACAGTATATCAACAGGTGTTGAGGGGTTTTTAGCCAGAGAAAGAAGGACTTCTATCTCTGATGATTCTGCCAGTTGATGCAAGATGGCGACATCAGTTTTGGCATTCGCCGCTATTTCAATGCCAAACAGCTCTGAATCTCTATTGAAAAGCAGATGCAATTGAGCCCCTTGCATCTGCTCATTTGTAATCAAAGAGCGCAAGACTTCCACCTTATCACTATTGAAAAGTTTTTCAAAAACAGTATCGGCTATCTTTACATTTTTAGCAAGGATGATCTGAACCGCTTCACCTCTCTGCAGTAAACGTTCTTGCATCTCTAACTGCAGCGTCAAGTTTTCTGCCAACGCAAAATCGTACTTATCAAGTAGATCACTGAACAGTCCTCTGTCAAGTGTTATATGCTTTGCAATATTCTCCGGATACTCTTTTAACAGACCCAAGGCGATCTGATGGTCAACAGTATGATTTAAAGAAAGTATCTCATTGATAATAGGCTTCGAGAGGTTTAGAAGGTACTGCTGCAACTGCAAGTCAAGGTCATGGCGCATGGCAATCAGCATCTGAATATCATCATTGCCTCTTTTCAACCACTGTTTCAGCACCGTTCTCGATGTACTTGGATGTAACGCAATCGCATTCAGTATCTTCTGCGTCGAGTTGTCACACCCCTCTTTAAGTGCTGTCTGCAACGGTGCCAAAAGAGCTATGGTCTCAGTCAATTCTAAATCAGCGCTCTGGTTGAGAAGATGCATGATACCCATGTTGGCATATTGGACATTATGATTTCGTTCAATGTTCTCATAAAAACGGCTGATCAATGCCGCCGTGATATCACGGTTGTTATCGCTCTCGAAAAAACCGACACCTTCCCAGTTATAGAGTTTCAACAAGCGTAAAAAGAGTTCATTTGAGATGTACTGATTCTGAAGATACCCCATGAGACGGTCTCTGTCACCGCTCAACTTCAGACTCATTAAAAGCTTATCAGCATCAATTGCCGCACATAACCACTCTTCTAGTGCTTCGATCGCAATAATAGGTGCCGCTTTCTCTGCATAAAGGCGGTCAAGTCTATCTTGTTCTATCGGGTTTACCAAACGTCCTTCTACGATCACTTTGACACCGGCATCCATTTCATCCACTAACACGATGTTATGATTTAGAAGCTGTTTGGCAAATTCATCACCGTTTAAAGCTCTGCTTTTACCAAAAAGTATAATGTTTTTGTTTTTTAGGAGTTCGAAATTCATAAAGTGATTATAGTGTCTTTGGACTAAGACGTTACGATTGTTGTAATTTACAAGTTTTTTTAAAGGATACTCTTACCCTAGCCTCAAGAAACTTCATATACCGACCACACCCTTTTCACACTTTTCATGACTATCATTGCACTTACATTAAAGGCATCGCATACAAGAAGGATACTATTGAAAAACCGGATGATAAACTTAGGGGTTTTATTATTAATAATCTTACTTATACTCTCTTTAGGAAGTATGGCTCTATTGTTTGTGAGTGAGACTAACACTCTTTTTAGTTTTGTATTAGGCGTTATTTTACTGCTTATTGCGATGACCTTTATAGGCTATCTTCTTTTTGATCTGTACCGACCCTGACCAGAGGAAGAGAAGAAGGAGAGTATATCTTCGCAGGCGTCGATCAGATAAGTGTATGAGGTATTGCTTTTGTACTGTTAAAAAAACGTGGGGATATTCATTTTTCCAGAAGACAGTTTACTTGCCTTCTAAAACCTTTTTGATCGTGTAGCGGGTATCTTCATCCAGGTTTTGCATATTTTCCATCATCCAGCGGAGATACCCTGCATCTTCAAGTGCCAACTCCTGGATCGTCTTGCCTTTATGTTTTCCAAAACGCATCGGCTTGGTGATGAAGACAGGCTCTTGTGTCAACGCAACCATCTTCTCGACATCGTTCTCACCGGGAAACTTATCTTGAACCGCCTTGCGCAGTTTTGACAAAAGCAGTTTTAAAAAGAGCACATCACCCAGGGCGTCATG
>JAQIBF010000057.1 GCA_027859195.1 Helicobacteraceae bacterium | reverse complement strand
TTAATCTTTAAATATACTTGATAATATATTGATAATATTTTATTATAATTTAAAACTGTATACTAAATATGGATAAACAGTTTGACAAAAATCTTTGTGTGCTGTATATCAAAGAAACAAAGTATAAAAGATAAGAAAACAAGATTAATATCTCCCAAGAAATTATTGAAGATCACTGTAAAAAAAAGGGATATCTCTCCTTTTTTTGAAATCTAATGCTCCACTGTTTCAGTCACAAATATGATAAAGGATGTCTATTGCGCCTAATTGATTTTTTCTATCCTGCCATCACCATTATGAGCAGTATGAAGTACCCCCAAAAGCTTGCACTTGCGACAACTGTATTTTTTCTCCCATTTGTTCTTTTTTTGTATCTTGGTTACGATCATGTTGAAAATGAATCCCGTTCGATTCATAAACTCCAAGCCGGTTTAGCTTATCAGCAAAGGATTAAAAGTTTTGCAGCGTATATCCCTTTACAACGGGGTATGACTGTCGCTGTCCAACAGGGTGATCTCTCCTATAGGTGGAAAGTGGAAGATAACTTCAAGAAGATCGAATCGGCGATTGTAGCCGTAGATGCCATGCCTGCTCCAACTCCAGCCATCACCGCAGAATGGAAAGCCGTCAAAATCGAATGGCGGGCACTCCGAAGCGGGCTTTGGGAACGATCGGCAGCGGAGAACTACCGAAGCCATACGATGCTGATTGACAAAATTGTTCTGCTCATGCAGCATATCGGCGATGCCTCTTATACTATCAATGACGCTGATTTAAGTATTTACCATCTTGTTCAGATCCTCAGCAATCATATTCCCATGCTTGTTCAGCGCACGGGTCAGGCACGGGCGATCGGAATACGGGTGATCCTGAAACAGTCAATGACATTTGAGGAAAGAAAAGAGGCTACAGTCCTTTACGGGGGAATCCGCGCCCATTTGGAAGGGCTTGTCCATGACGCCAATATCGTCTGCGAACGCCATCAAACGATATGCCATGCCGTCCAGCCTCAGGTTACGGACATACAGGAAGACATAGAGAAATTTTCGGACCTTTTTACCTCAAAAATTCTTAATACCGATCACTGGCCGATCAGTTCTGAGCGATATTTCCAGAATGCAACCCAGACGATCGGTATTTATCTTAGCGCCTACGATACTCTTTCCGCCGCTCTTCAATCCCATCTGGATGAGAGGCTTGCCAGCCTGAATCGGCAAATGATCACCGGTATGCTCATCGCGTTAACGGTGCTTGTTTCTCTGATCTATTTTACAATCGGGTTCTACCTGTCATTTATGGGCGTCCTCAATGAGCTGATGGGCGCGGCCCGTCAGATCTCCGAAGGGAAATACACCATTCATATCCCGATCAAAACCCGTGATGAAATGGCCGATGTCTCCCGCGCGTTCAACAATATGGCCAAAAGGATTGAGAAGTCTTTCGCTTTTTTGAAGAGCTACAAAAAAGCGGTTGATGCCAGCAATATTCTTTCCATCACTGATGTGAACGGAAACATTACCTATGTCAACGACCAGTTTTGTCTCACGACAGGCTATGCGCGGGAAGAACTGATCGGGAAAAATCACCGCATCCTTAAAGATCCGGATGCTTCAGTTGATGTTTACTCCACCATGTGGAGAACGATTCTCGACAAAAAAATATGGTCGGACACCTTAAAGAACATGACAAAAAATGGAACGCCTCTTTACACCGATGCGACGATCACCCCTATTTTAGATGAATCCGGAGAGATTGTCGAATTTGTTGCGACGCGCCACGATATTACGCAACTCATCAACCAAAAAGAGCAGCTCCTTCATCAGCTGTACACTGATCCGCTGACCCAGCTTCCAAACCGGACAAAACTGTTAGCAGATCTGGAATTAATAGAAGAACCTATATTGATCCTTGTCAATATCGATCGTTTCGGCGAGATCAACGATTTCTACGGCACGGAAACCGGCGATGGCGTTCTGATCGAGATGTGCGAGCGCATCGCCTCTAGTCATATTCCTGAATGCTTGTCACTGTACCGTATCTATGCGGACGAATTTGCACTCGTGTGTACAAAAGGGTGTTTCTCCAACCTCTCTTACGAGCCGATGCTGGAGTCGCTGCATACGCATATCGAAGCAAGCCCATTTAATGTCAATGATAGCTCGGTGGTTGTCAAAGTGACTATCGGGGCAGTGATAGACCCTACTCGGGAGGATGCAGTGAGAAACCATGTTCTAACGGATGCCGATATGGCACTTCGCCATGCGAAACGGTACGAAAAGGATTTTGTCATCCTAGATGACATTGATGCGATTCGACAGGAAGTTGCGCACAATATCGAGTATATCGGCAAGATCGAGGATGCGATTGCCACAGAACGGATCGTCCCGTTCTTCCAGGGGATCATAGACAATTTAATCTCGGATACCTTCCGGGCTGAACCCTACTATCAGCAGATAATCGATAACCGTCTTGGGATTCCGACCAAGTATGAGTGCCTCATCCGGCTGATAGAACCCGACGGTAGAGTCATCTCGCCGTTCTTCTTTTTGGATGTTGCAAAAAAGGCAAAACTCTATCCCAAGCTAACACGGATTATGATCGAAAAGACGTTTGCACTTTTTCAGGAGAATACGTATGATTTTTCGATCAATCTCTCTGCAGAGGACATATTGGACCCGCAGACCGTTCAGTTCATACTTGACAAACTTGAACAGTCCACTGCCTCTACCCGGGTCATCTTTGAGATTTTGGAATCGGAAGGGTTTGAGAACTTTGAAGAAGTTCAGCAGTTCATAGGTAAAGTCAAACGGCGTGGAGGACGGATCGCCATTGATGATTTTGGAAGCGGGTACTCCAATTTCGCCTATCTCCTCAACTTGGAAGTTGATTTTATCAAAATTGATGCATCCCTGATAAAAAACATTGATAAAAATGCCAACAGCCGTATCGTTGTCGAAACAATTGTCGCCTTTGCCCAAAGGCTGGGGATCAAAACAATCGCCGAATTTGTCGACTCCAAAGAGGTCTATGAGACTGTCAAAGAGATCGGCGTTGATTTTTCACAGGGATTCTATTTTCATAAGCCTTCTCAATATTTATAGCTGTTTGCGAAGAACCCAGTGGTCACAATTGACACTTAATGCTTCAAGTCTCTGCTTGTTTTTCAGCCAATCCATAGATTAATCTGCTAGAATCTCGTTAAATTATTACATAGAGGAATTAAAATGGCAATTGCTGAAAATCAAGTAGTCTCAATCGAATACGAAGTAAAAGACGGTAGTCAAGTTGTTGACTCTAATGTTGGCGGCGCACCGCTAGTATTTATTTACGGAAAAGGTCAGATTATTCCTGGTCTTGAAACAGGTATTGCTAACATGTCTATTGGCGACAAAGGTGATGTATTAGTTAAACCAGAAGATGCATACGGCGAGTATAATGGTGAAGCACAACAAGAAGTACCAAAAGAGCAGTTCGCAGGTATCGAACTTGAGATCGGTCAAACACTGTATGGTCAAGGTGAAGATGGCGGAACTGTTCAAGTTACTGTTAAAGAGATTGGTGAAGAGAACATTGTTGTTGACTTTAACCACCCACTTGCTGGCAAAGAGTTGATGTTCACAGTTACTATTAACAGTGTACGCGATGCTTCTGCGGATGAAATCCTTTCGGGTGTTCCAGCTGAGAACGCTCCGACTGAAGGTGAGTCATGTGGAACAGGCTGTGGTTGTCACTAGTTTTTTAGGTAAGTCTCGTGCTTCATCGGAAGCATTTAAAACTGCAAACCTACTAAAAACTCTCAGCGTAAATGCACTTATTTACGGTGAAAATGGGACGGGAAAGCTTACGCTTGCCCGTTACATCCTTCCTAATGCTCCAATACTAAATACAAACAATTTTGATGAACTATTAGAAGCGATTAATAGTCACAGAGAATTAATAATTACCCATGTTGAAGATGCTCCTAATCTTAAACGCCTTATCGATGCAATCATTGCCTCCAAAACACATGTCGTTGTGACCAGTAGAGATAGTGCACAAAATGAACTGTTGCAAGACAATTTCAGTGTTCGTATCCATATCCCACCGTTGTCAGAGCGTGAGGAAGATATAAAACCGCTGTTAGAACTTTTTATGCGAGAAGCTAATACGATCTTTGGTGAAGAAAAACCCTTTGTCATGCCAACGTATACATTTGATCTTAGTCAAAATGCAATTTCACTACGTAAACAGCTCTTTTTGCACTATCAATTCAGTAATATCAGTGAAAATGATTTGATCGCAATTATGGAGCAATATCTAAGTGATAAGCTGGGGTCTAAAAATGACTACCGTAAATACTTACACCTCTATGAAGTACCATTGATCCGGGTGGGGTTAAAACAGTTCAAGTCACAACTTCAACTTTCTGACAAATTGGGTCTAAATAGAAATACACTTCGCAAAAAAATAGCAGATAACAGCCCTTACGGCTTAGAATAAATTTTAATAAGGATAATATTTATGAGTATAAGTACTAAAGTACAATGCAGGGAGGCACTAAATGCCGAGTCGTAAAAGAGTAGCAATGATCTTCCCCGGACAGGGAAGTCAAACAATAGGTATGGGTAAGTCGTTTTATGAGAACTCTGACTTGGCAAAAGAGATGTTTGATAAAGCAGGTACACGAATCGGTGTAGACTTTAAAGCACTACTTTTTGAAGAGAATGAACAGATCAACCAAACAGCGTACACTCAACCGGCTATTTTACTTGTGAGTATTATCGCTTATAAACTTTTTCAACAAAAACATGCTGTTAAACCTACACTTCTTCTCGGGCACTCTCTCGGTGAGATCTCGGCTCTTTGTGCTGCCGGAGCTATTGATTATCTTGACGCCGTTGAGCTTGTACATAAACGCGGTACATTGATGCAAGCAGCATGTGCAGGTATCGAAGCTGGCATGATGGCGATCGTAGGTCTTGATGATGCATCGATTGAAAAGGTTTGCCTAGATGCCCGTAACAAAGAGAACAAAAGCATCTGGCCTGCCAACTACAACCAAGACGGTCAACTGGTCATCGCCGGTCTGAAGCCTGACCTTGTAAGTATGGAAGGCGCCTTCAAAGAAGCCGGTGCAAAACGTGCGCTGCTGCTGAACATGTCGGTTGCAAGCCACTGTCCGCTTCTAGTCTCTGCCCAGGCACCGCTGAAAGCCGAATTAGAGCGAATGATCAATACGCCGTTCGTTGCGCCGGTTATCTCCAATGTAACCGCTAAAGCGTATGAGACAAAACAGCAGGCACTTGAGCTGATAGTCGAGCAACTGATTAAACCGGTTCTGTATAAACAGTCAATTATTGCGATCAAAGATGATGTCGATATGGCGATCGAATTTGGTAACGGTTCAGTTCTAAAAGGAATGAACCGTCGTATCAATAAAGATATGCCAACGCTAAATGTTAGCGATATGGACTCATTGGAAAAGGTCATCGAAGAGCTTTCATGAGCCGATTTGCTAAGGGCTTGACCCTTGTCCAAAACGCACCTCGACTAAACCGTAGCAATCTAGAGGACGCGCTTGTACTTATTGAGAGTGCATCTCAAAACTCTGATGTTATTGTTTTTGCAGAACTCGCCCTGAATGGCTATATGTTGCAGGACAAATTGCATGAAGATGCCTGGACGATTGCAGAGCTTAGTGAAGTAAAAGAGGCAAGTAAAAATATCGACATCGTCATTGGTGCTGCTCTGAAAGAGGCAAATGGCTTTTACAATGCAGCACTATACTTTTCGCAGGGTGAGATCACCCATATTCACCATAAAGTACATCTTCCCAATTACGGGATGTTTGAAGAAGCACGCTACTTTAGACCAGGCAATCAGATAAAAAGTTTTAAGACAAAGTATGGGCGCAGTGCAATGCTTGTATGTGAAGATCTATGGGAAGCAAATCTGTTAGAAGATCTTGAAGATGAACATCCTGAGATCATCTATGTTTTAGCGGCGTCACCGGCACGTGGCTTTAGTGATGATGGTCTTGAAATTGAAAGCAGTTGGCAGAAGTTGTTAGAAAAAGCAGCAGAAGATATGAGAGCAGAGGTCGTTTTTGTAAATCGTGTCGGTTTTGAAGATGGCCTTGGATTTTGGGGCGGTAGCCGTCTCTTAAGCAGTGCTGGCGAGATAACGGCCATGCTTCCAAAATTCGAAGTCAAAATAGAAGTTATATAGAAGGAACTGTATTGAAAATTGGAATCATGGGTGCAATGCCCGAAGAGATCGCACCGATCTTAGAAAAAGTAGGCGAATATAAAAGCACAGAGATTGCTGATAACACCTATTATGAAGCAAACTATAATGGTATTGACATTGTTATTGCCTACTCGAAGATAGGCAAAGTATTCTCTACACTGACAGCGAGTACGATGATTTATCATTTTGGCGTTGAGAAGATGCTTTTCTCAGGTGTTGCAGGCGGGATCAACCCGGCACTGAAGATAGGCGATCTGATCGTGGCAAGCAAGCTTTGCCAACACGACCTTGATATTACGGCCTTTGGTCATGCGCACGGTTTTGTACCGGGAGGTGCTCAGTTTGTTGAGACGGATGCAACGATGCGTAAACTGGCATCCGACGTTGCGACAGAAATGGGTGTTTCTCTACAAGTAGGTACTATTGCTACGGGTGACCAATTTGTTCACGATCCGGAGCGTAAAGCATTTATCGAGAGTACTTTCAATGCTGATGCTTTGGAGATGGAAGGTGCTTCAGTCGCTGTTGTCTGTCATGCACTTAATGTGCCTGTCTTCATCTTGCGTGCTATCAGTGACACTGCTGACATGGATGCAAGTTTTAACTTTGATGAATTTATGGAAAGCTCTGCCAAGATCAGTGCTAACTTTATTATGAAGATGGTAAACAGACTTGAGAGATAATACTCTCTCCCTTGTCCCTTCTAAAAAGATCATGAGACAGCTTGGTCGATCGAACGGTGTATTTGAACTTATAGAAGAGGGTGACAAGATCCTTGTAGGTCTCAGCGGCGGGAAAGATTCCTTGACCTTGATCCATGCGCTTAAAGAGCAGCAACGCCGTGCCCCTTTCACCTTCGAATTCATTGCGGTGACAATCGGATATGGGATGGGAGAGAATTTTGATTACCTGGCGAAACATTGTGAAAAGTACGGTATCAGACACGAGATCCATGACACTAAGATCTATGAGACGGCGCAAGAGAAGATTCGTAAAAATTCCTCTTTTTGTTCTATTTTCTCACGTATGAGACGCGGTTCGCTTTACAGTGTGGCAGAGAAGTTCGGCTGTAATAAAGTCGCATTGGGTCACCACCTTGATGACGCCGTAGAAAGTTTCTTTATGAACATGATCTATAACGGGCAGATGCGTGCACTCTCTCCAAAATACAGAGCCGGGAATGGGCTAATTGTGATCCGTCCGCTTATCCAGATGCGTGAACGTCAATTAAGAGCATTTGCTGAAGACAATGGCCTTGAAGCGATAGGCGATGAAGCTTGCCCAAGCATGCGTTTTGACGTGAAAATGCCTTATGCACGAGCCGAGATGAAAGCGATGTTAAAAGGTATGGAAGAGAAATATCCTGACATCTTTACTTCGGTGAATGCCTCATTTTCAAATATCTCAGATGAGAGCTTTTTTGACCCGAAACGTTTCTCTTTATAAACGTTTTGAGTGATTAAAGGTGCCCTATTGAGTAGTTCCTGCCTTTACCTTAATTAAAAATGTTTCTATTAGTTTTAAAGCGACCCGACGTGCCTTTTTGCTATAATCAGGTCAAATTTTACTTATAAGGTATATGATGAGCATTAATGTAACTCCAGATAAAGAACTTTTAGATAATTCAGATATGGTCATTGTTGACATTCGCACTGAAGGCGAGTGGATGCAGACAGGGATAGTCCCTGGCAGTAAGACAATAGTATTCTTCGATGAGCGTGGCGGCTATGATGCAGAAGGCTTTTTAAAGCAGATAGATGCACTTGGCGGTAAAGATACAGAGATAGGTCTTATCTGTCGTACCGGTGCCCGTACGTCGCAGGTCGCAAACTTTATGCATCAACAAGGTTATAACGTTAAAAATCTTGTAGGTGGGGTAATGAAGTTAGCAAGTGAGGGTTATCAGCTCGTCCCATACAAAAACTAAAAAAGTTCCAGCTGCGGCGCATCTTGCACCGAACTGCGGCACGCTCGACGCACAGCAGTGCGCCTTCGGCCTTAGTTCGGCACAATCTACACCCCATCTGAAACTTTTTACTGTTCAAGAGTTTTTTAAGATGAGCTGGGTCTGCTCCCTTGGGTATCGCCATCTTTCGTAACACGTAGCACTATTCCGTAGAGTGTGTTTCAATGTTGCCTTGTTTGTACTGCTCTTGCGGTGCAGCTTGTGTCTCTTCTTCAACAATAGGTTCCGCTTTGTTGTCACAACCGCTTAACAGCAGCAGCAGAAACAGACTACTTACGACGTTTTTCATAGGCATCTTTTAACCTTTGGTAGAGAGCTACGATTCTCTCTTGGTATAGTTTAGTATCTTCATCTTCACAACAAGCAATAATCTTATTGTACTCATCGATTGTGATCTTGTCGGCATAACGGGGATACACTTTCAAATCTTGCATTAGATCATCTATCAGCTCATCAATTGCAAGTCCATTATCGTCAAGGACTTTGTCCAAATACTCTTCTACTGTCAGTCGAAGTGTATTGGCCCGGTCTTTATCACTATAGATAAGATCCCCTGACGCTTGTACAATGTCTAGTTCGCATTGACCGTAATTTTCATTTGCTGCAATCAATGCGGCATATAGCTTGGCTCTGAACTCAAGAGAGTTGTGGTGGTACAAAAGAAGCTCACGGAAGGCACGAAAGAGGTATTGTTTTAGATTGAATGCCATTGTTTGCCTATTTTAGGATCTTTAGACGACCCTGAATTAATATCTGTTATTATACTGCAAAGGAAATTAGCATTGAAACAAATATCATTTTTTTTAGGTTTATTATTACTAATGGGAGGTTGTGCATCAAAAGAGACAACCGCAATTACCTATTCTGTGCCGGCAGAGTGTGACTACTACTCATTGCAATCAGCCCAGTGTCTGGATAAAAACAGTTTCATTGATCGTGTCGAACCATATGAGGTTATATTTGTGGGTGATCATCATAACAGTGCAAATGCACATAAAGTAATTGTAGAACTGATCACTGAACTCTCTCTCCGTGATCATAAAATAGCCTTGGCAAATGAGTGGTTTAGTCCGAAGGATAATAGACTTTTACAGCAGTACATTGATGGAGAGCTTGATGGCAATATTACAAAGGTACTAGGCTGGAAAGAACGGGTTGGGTATGATTTTAATCTCTCTGAACCGATCTACAGTGCTGTGATCGCCAATAGTGGAAAACTGTATGGCCTTAATATGGAAAAAACATTTACTAAAATGGTATCAGAGCAGAACTTGACAGCTATGAGTGAGAAGCAGAGAGCGTTCTACGATAGTCTGGATCTTAATGTCACGCCCCATCAGCAGCTGTTATCACCGTTTTTCAGCCACTGTCATAAAACAAGGAGTGGTGAATCTGCGCAGCAATGCAGTGAGCGGATGTACCGTGTTCAAGTTGCATGGGACAGTATGATGGGTCAAGAGAGTGCAAAACTTGCAGCTAGGTTAACAGAGGGTGAGAAGCTTATCGTTTTTGTAGGGGGCATGCATTTAGAGAGCGGACTGGGGGTAAACCTGCGTTTTTCAAGAGTGTCAAAACAACCATTTGTCACAATATTACCGATACCCAGAGGGGCAGAGGAACAAAAAGAGATCGCAGTTGACCTGGGCAGCAGCGATCTGCTCTATCTCTATGATAATTAGTGAGGAAACTTTTCGAGTTCAATATCTTTTTTAAATGCATCTTTATAATAACCGATAACCGCGATCAGTCCGGCGGCATAGACAAAGATGGAGAGCAGGATGACGCCCATTACGACCTGCGTAAACATCTCTTTATAGATAAAAGTATCGGGCAGTTGATGCACCATGATGATGGAGAGACCGCCTTTAATCCCTGACAAGGTAAGAACAGCCCACCATCGATAGTTAACATTGGTAATACGGTCACTCGCACGTGAGATAAATGAGAACTTTAACATCATCAAAGCCCGAATCGCTGTGGTGATTAAAAAGAGGATAATGATCTCTTTTGAGTAGAGCAACAGTTTATCGATCTGAATGAGTTCTGCAAGGGTCACAAAGAGCAGGGCATTGGCAAAAAGAGCAAAAAAAGCGATAGATTGTTTGTTAGCATCAATGCGCGCCTGTGTGGTGATAAAACGCTCACGTGAACTGAGTTTGCGCTGGGTGTCATCGCTGATAATGTCGTCATCATTACTAAACTGGTTCAGGTTTTTACTTATAAAGTATTTGAGGGTCATGATCGCAGCTATAAGGGCCAGGATACCAGAGACATGGATAGCATGCAGTTCGGCTATTACAAAGGCTGTATAGCCCGTTAAAAGTATGATAATAAACTCATCTACAACCGTATGTAGAAGACCTAAAAGGACTTTAGCGGCATATCCGACGATGACACCAATGATAAGTGAACCAAGCAGTACCTTGACCAAGATAAATGAGACATCTGTTGCGGTGATCTCAACGCCATTCATCAGCGGAAGGCCGATAAACAGAAAGGCGATCATTGCGGTTGCATCGTTAAAAAGCGATTCTCCCTCCGTCAGTACTTTAAGGGAGTGCGGTAGCTGAAACTGTGAGAAGATAGAGCTGACGCTGACGGCATCGGTTGCAAGCACCATGGCAAACAGTGAGATCAGCATACCGATGGTAAAAGTATATTCACTCGGTGTAGCAAAGTTGAGTATGATTCCGGCAATGATAGAGAGTATGACAGCAAAAAAAGATAGATAGAAGATCGCATACGCGTGCTTTTTTAAGTCTTTGAGTTGAAAGTTCATTGCATCCGGCAGCAAGATCAGCGGCAGAAGGAGTAGCAGGATCTCATCAAACTGCTCATGTACGGATAAGTTTATAAGCTCCGGCATAAACGAGTAGACGACTAAGGTAAGGGACATAATACCTATAGGCAGAGGAACAAAAAACTGTCGCTGTAAGACACGTGAGAGAAGTAGGATAGTTAAGATCGAGATAAGAACAATACTCATTGATTTCCTTTAATTTTGGAGATTATACAGCACTTTTTTCTAATAGAGCAAAGGCTTTATGATCAGCACCGCTGAGGGCCAACTCTTTGATCTGCTCTTTTGTGTACCATTCGACCTCTTCTTCGACTATTGCGGTAGAGTGATAGATCTTGGCATGCAGATGAAAGTGCGAATATTGGTGTCTGATCTCGCCAATATGTTCCATCTTCTGTTCGTCGTCATGCTCTAAAAATCCCCAAAGCCCATTTAGAAAACGTGTCTCTCTCTGACGCATAGCATATCGGTTGTTGTGCTGATGGATGACGATGTGTTTACAGCGGACGGGAACGCATTTTTTAGCTTTTTTTTCAGGGTAGAGCAGCGGGTCGTCAAGTTTTGCTTTGCAAATCTCATTGAATGGGCACTTTTCACAACTGAATCGTTTTGCCAGACAGATCAGCGAACCGACATCCATCATCGCCTGATTGTATTCAAAAGGATGCTCTTCATCAAAGAGTCTGTACGCGAGTTCCCATAAACTCTTGTCGTTCGCTTTTTTAACACCAAAGACACGGTAAAGAATGCGCTTGACATTGGCATCCATGATCGGTACCGGTGTTTTGTAAGCAAAGGCGGCGATAGCATGGGCGGTACTTTGACCGATACCGGGGAGGGCGACGAGCTCTGTGACGCTTTGCGGCATCTTGTCCTGGCAGATCTTTGCAGTTTTATGAAGGTTACGGGCTCTTGTGTAGTAACCCAATCCTTCCCACTGTTTAAGGACCTCGTCTTCGTGCGCTTCTGCAAGCTCTTGCAGCGTCGGGAACTTCTCCAAAAATGGAAAGTAAAAACGTTCTAACACCGTTTTGACCTGCGTCTGCTGGAGCATTATCTCGCTGACCCATATTTTGTAGGCATCAACGTTTTGTCGCCAAGGAAGGTCGTGCCGCCCATTTTTTTTGTACCATGTAAAGAGTTTTTGGTGTGTCTCTTTAAACATTGCTGGATTTCTCCGGTTTGGTGATGAGGTAGCCGCCGATCAAGATAGGGATAACTCCTAATATCTGGCGCAGATCAGGGGTCTCGTTAAGCGTGTAGTAGGCCAGTATCAGCGTGAAAATTGGGGGGAGGGCCAGCATGGCACTCATTTTTGTAATAGAGATGCGGTGCAGTGCTTCGATCCAGAGAACTTTTGAGACGCCAAACACTAAAATACCGATAGCCAGGATATAGGGTGTGGCTTTGACAAGGTTCTCTATGGTCGGTAGCGGCTCAGAAAAATAGGCCATTACTACTAAAACAGGCAGGGCCATAGTGTTTCTAAAAGCGAGGATAGTCTCTGAACTGACATAGCTGCGTGCGCGCTTTTGATAAAGGTTGGCAAAAGGAGCAATGGCCGCTGCGAGCAGGATGATGAGATCGCCCTTGTTGAAGCTTAGATCATCAGGGATCAAGACCGTTAATGCACCGACACCCATTATGACCGCACCAAGTGTGTGCATCGGGCTAAGTCTGTCACTGCCGAACACATTAAAATAGAGATAGGCAAAGAGGAGTTGTAAAAAGATGATGACCGCCATGTTCCCGGCCGTCGTATATTGCAGTCCGAGAAAGACAAGAATAAAGAGCAGGTTAATAAAAAAGGTGGTCAGCAGCAGGTCTTTACGGGCATCTTTTTGAAAAAGTTCATGCCCCTTTTTTTGATAGAGAACCAGGGCTAGAAAGATGATCGTCGCAATGACAATCGACAGTGCAAAACTGTACATCGCACCGATAAGGGGTATGGCAAAAAGCGACAGTATCGGGAACCAACTCTCTATTACAGAGAGCAGTAACATATAGATCTCGCCTTTTCGTTCTTCTTGCATCTCAGACCTTTTTGTCTGGGATTTTAGCACAATACAAGTGTGAAAGAATTCACAGGCTGTTAAAGTTCAGGTAGCGATTGTTGCCGGTGTCAGTGACAATCAGTTTGTCGTAAAACTGGTCGACGCCGGTCGGGTTGAAAAACGAGTCATAGTCAGGGGTACCAACCTCACGGTTGGCTCCGGAACGGGTAAAGTCAGCCTGACCGATCAATCCGTTTGCAGGTTCATTATATGTCGATATTAATGGAAAATTCCAGATCAAAACACGGTTGTTGCCACTGTCGGCGACAAAGAGCTGGATGCCGTTAGAGTAGAGGCCACCGCCATCCGTACTGAAATTGAGGGTTGATGCGGTAGGAGAGGAGAATCCCTGATTGGCTTCTTTGGAGATAAAGTCCGCTTGGCCGAGAACGACATCGGCAGCCTGGTTTGAAGTGGTCGGGAAACTGTTCCAGATCAAGATACGGTTATTGCCGGCATCCAACAGAGCCAGCATGGTGCCGTTACTCCAGACGGCAGTTGGGAATTTCAGGCTGGAGGCGGTTGGTGGGTTAGGTGCTGTGTAGCTTGTAAAGTTGCTTTGGCCGAGCACGATGTTGGCTGCGGCACCGTTGGTTGTCGGAATTGTATTCCAGATAAGAACCCGGTTATTCATACTGTCGGCGACGATCAGTTTTCCGTTTGCAACACAAAGTGATTCCGGGAGAAAAAGCCGATTGTCGGCATGCGCAGGAAGGTCTTGTCCAAAGTCCGTTTGTCCGACGACGACGTCAGCTTTTGCCGGTTCGGAGATAGGGCGGTTGTTATAAATGAGAATACGGCTGTTACCCCAGTCAGTCATTATAAGTTTACCTTGATAGACGGTAAGGGTCTGAACGCCTTCGTTGTGATATTCGTTGCTGCCGCTGAGACTGTCAACCAGATTGGCTTGTCCGACGGCAAAATTAGCGGACTTGCCATTGACCGTTGGAACGCTGTTGTGCCCGACAGCACGGTTGTTGCCAAAATCGGGAAGATAGAGCATACCATCCACCACGGTAGGATTTCCGGCAGGGTCGCTGACAGTGTCGGAAGAGGTTGGCTCATCCCCCGAACTGGTAAAATCTGCCTGACCGATGACCACGCTGGCCGCATGGGAATGGGCAGTGTCATTGACAAAGACAAAGTCGGTACCTATCTCACTGCTGCTGGTACTTGTGCTGACCGCGCCACGGCCTCCATCTTCTTCGGTAGTGTCACCGACCGGGCTGCAGGCGGAAAGAAAGAAAAGGAGTGTTGTTGATAGAAAAATATTCATTTTATTATTGATTAGTGACACAATATAACCTTTTTATATTTGTACTCTATTGTATAGGTTGCGTTCTAAAAATTGTATTAACAATGCTATGTAGGCAGTTGTTATCTCTTGGTAACCCTGCATCACACAGTCCTCTCTAACCTGGAATGGTATAAAATCCAGCATATGTATACAGTAGCCACACACACCTATGAGATGCTTGTTGAGAAGCAGTCGAAATTTATTGCCCATCTGATGCCCTACAGTATGTATGAGGAGGTGTTGGAGGCACTCAAAAGTGAACACCCTAAAGCACGTCATTTTGTAACAGCCTTTCGTTACATCAACGAATTCGACCAAGTCGTTGAGGGTAGCAGTGATGACGGTGAGCCCAGAGGCACATCGGGGAGACCGACTTTGGCAGTACTCCAAGGCAGTGAATTGATCAATGCGGCTGTTATAACCGTACGCTATTTTGGCGGTACGAAACTGGGGACAGGCGGATTGGTCAGAGCGTACTCTGATGCTGCAAATATGGCGATTACATCTGCCGAGTTATTGTGGTATCAAAAAGAGAATGTTCTGGTCGCGGCTTGCGCTTACACGGATATAGGGAAAGTAGGGTACCTACTTGAAAACCTTGGAATCAAGGTCACTCAAAAAGAGTTTGATACCGTAGGTGAGATCATGCATCTGCAGGCACCGCAAGAAGATCTTGATAGATTTTTAGAGCAGGCAAAGCGGCTGGTTACCGTTATAGGGTAGCTTTTAACCCCTCTTTACCAGCAATCCACCCAAGACAATTAATCCGATCCCGCAAAAGGTCCAAAAGTCAGGGAAGAGGTCACCGAGCATATACCCAAAGCCGATAGCAAACGGGATGTTGGTATAACTTACAACACCGATGATACCTGCTCTTGAAAGACTGTAGGCCTTTGTCAAGAGCCATTGCGAAAGTGTTGAGATGAGGCCCATTAGCAGGATAAGCGACCAGGTTATAGTGCTCTCAGGCAGATGGAAGTCGACAAATAGAAATGAGACTGCTGCAGGCGCATCGATGTAAGGTGCGACTAAAAACAGTAGCAATGGAACGACAGCGCCTGTTGTCATAAAGGAGAGGACAATGACCCGCGCATCGTAAATATGCTTGATCTTTTTTATAGTGGTGTAGGCTGCTGCCGCAAAAAAACCGCCTAAAATCCCGAGAAAATGCTCATAACTAAAGGTTAAGCCTGTCGGCTTAGTGATTAATAACACCCCTATAAAACCTATTAAAAGTGCGATAACACCTTTTCTGTCGAGATGCTCTTGGAGCAGAAAAAATGCCAAGACGGAGACAAACAGGGGTGATGTCTTGTTGAGTGTAATGGCGATACCAAGAGGGATAGTCGTAATGGTGTAGAAAAAGAGAATCATCGCACTAAAGCCCAAAAATCCTCTGAGTACAAGCAGGTGGAGTTGACCTCCAGGCAGTTTTGTCGGCGTGTGCTTGAGCATCATAAGTATAAAGAGAACGCCCAATAGATTTCTAAAGAAGACGATCTCCAGTGCAGAGATGTCCTCACTGAGAATCTTGGCAATAGCGCCGTTAAGTGCAGAGATGAGGGCACTCACCACCATAAAAAGAACGCCTCTGTCGACTTTGCTCAGCATATACAATCCCAATTTTTTTGACATTGTAGCCAAGAGGGCTTATGGTTGTGTCGGTGCTTCGAGTTGAGCCTGTTTATTACGAAAGACTGTATGACTCAGTACGATCACATTAAAGACGGGTGTGATCAGTGCGGCAAAGGGAATCATGGAGATGACATAGAGTATGACTGTGGTCGTACGGACCTTGTTGCCTTTGAAGTACATCATCTGTTTATACTGCTCTTTTGTCATGGCGGTTGTGCCGACATCGAGCATATAGAACTTGTGAAAAAGGTAGTAAAACGGAAAGTTGATCGCAACGATATTGACGAGCGGTATGAAATACAAGGGGATTAGGACAATCAGTAAAATAAACATGATCATAACATATTTGAGAGAGTGAAAAAGTGTCGTCAGGGCATTCCCATGACCTTCCATCACT
Source organism: Helicobacteraceae bacterium (assembly GCA_027859195.1). Lineage (GTDB taxonomy): Bacteria > Campylobacterota > Campylobacteria > Campylobacterales > Sulfurimonadaceae > Sulfonitrofixus. Next base: position 25,516 of record JAQIBF010000057.1, on the reverse strand, counting down.
AACTCAGGATAGTGGCGCGCCTGCAACTCTCTCATGATCGCCGGGGTCAAAAACCCGATGACCAGGATGGCGGCAAAGATGGCTACAACAAAGATAAACATCCCGCCGACAGTAAAGACAAAAAAACTGACCAGCCAAGAGGTAATGGAGTACGCCATCAAAAATTCTAAGATGGAACTGCCGCCGTTGTAGACGACATTGGTGTTCTCGGTATGCGTTATACCATTTTCCTGAGTGGTTTTGGTTGATTGGACCTGTACGAAACTCTCCTGTAGAGAGTCCAGTCCAGCATCGGCTGCCGAGAAGAAGAGGGCATAGAGAACAACCATAGTAAAGAGAAACGGGACAAATGCATATGTCAGCATTTTCTTGGTAAAAAAGTCTTGAAGACTCAGACTCCAGAGATTTTGATTCACATGTTCTCCTTGATGAGTCTAATCACTTCGTCGATCTGTTCGCCTTCAACTTTTCCTTCCTTGTAAAAGAGGACAGAACCATTTTTATCAAAGACGATGATGTCTGAATTGTCATCTGCGACGTTCCAGCTGTTGACAACATGTTTATCCATATCTTTGACATAGACGGTATGCGGGAATTTCTCCTGTTTTGACTTGAGTGCTGCATTGATCGCAAAGTTTGGTTTCCATGTTGCCGCCATATTGATGATGGCAACAGAAGCATATTTGGAACGGTCGAGCTCAGCTGCTTTGACAGCATCGCTGAGGTCGTTGTTGAGATCTTTTTCGTTAGGATCGACATAAAAGAGCAGGTGTACCTTCCCTTTTAGTTCAGAACTTGACCATGCCTCACCGGTGACTCGACCGCCTTTGTCCCCATCAAGTGTGACTGTGGGAACTGTTTGACCAATCTCTACGGCACTTAACGATAATGAAAGAAGCAGGGGGAGTAGAAAGATTTTACGCATAGTTGTCCTTGTTTAACTGTTAAATGGGATTATAGTAGCCAAAAAAAGAAAATATTACAGTTTGCCATAGTCGTAAAATTACTTCTCAAGAGAGAACGGGAAAACACCACCCCTCACCTTTCGCTTCGTCAACAATTTCGACAGTACAACCATCCAGAACCTTTGCTCCGCCGTAGACACAAAGAAGGGCATCGATCAGGTGCTCATCTAAATCCATCGTTTTATTGAAATGGCGAAGGGTCGTCTCAGGCATTTTTTTATAGTTTATTAACCCAAGACTCTGCGCGATCTGTTTAGGATAGACCTCATATATAGGTATCTTCTTATCATTGATGGTAAGGTTTGGAAAGTCGTAGTCAAAGTGATGAAGCAGAGCGACTGCCCGCGCGGTTAATCGGCCGATGCGGTCACCGGCAGGCGGCATGGGACGCAGACCGTAGGTGTTAAAGAGATAATAGTCCGTGTATCGGAAGAGATAGGGGTTGATGATCTCGCCCGTTCCTTCTCTTGATGGCGTCGGCGTATGCGGAGAGAGCAGGGGACGGGGCAGGCTCAGCGGTGCATCGATAGCGATGGCATCAAGATCTAAACGTTCAAAGATCTTGATGATATAGTCTTGACAGGCGAGATGATCTTTATGTTTGGGCTCTTTAAACGCTTCGATAATCTCTATCTCACCGTCTTTTACTTCGGCATAGATATAGGCAGAATTTCCGCCCATACAGCCGCCAAGGTCAATGCCCAATATTTTGTAGCTCTTTTGCATGCAACAGTGTATAATAATTGCATTAACATGAATAAGGAGAAAGAGATGAAAAAAGTATTGACGATGTTGGCCTTGGGCACTATCTTGCTGTCGAGTACACTTCAGGCAGATGAGGTGACCACTTCGCCATTGAAACCAGAGGGTTTTTATTTGGGCCTGGGCGGTGGTGTCACTTTTAATCTTACGCTCTTAACTCAAGGGTATTATCAAGATGACACCACTACATATAAAAGCGGTGACTTAAGTGACGCAGATATCGGTTATATTGTATATGCCGGTTATCAGTTCAACAAGATCATTGCCGTCGAGGCGGCCTATACGGATTACGGGTCATTTTCGGATACGGTACAAAAAGCCTACACTCCAGGCAACGTGACCTTTGAGAGCGATCCAAGCTCTGTATCTGTCTATGCGAATGCCGGGTATACCTTTTCTAACGGACTTCGTCCGTTCGGTCAGATCGGACTGGGGTATTTGATGGTTAACGGTTCACGTGCTACCGACGCAATAGGCATTGATGACAGTATGTCTATGCGCTTTGGTCTCGGGGTTGAATATGCACTGGAAAACTTGTCGGGCTTTGGTTTTCGAGCCGCTTATATTGAAGAGTTGGCCATGGATTTTTCATACAATGCAGACGATAATGGGAATGATACGTCAACGCTACTGATGAATATAGATGGGATGCTGTACTTAGGTGCGCAATATAAGTTTTAATGCAAAGTTATAAGTTTTTCATCTCCGGACGCGTTCAAGGTGTCTATTATCGTGCCAATGTTGCTAAGAATGCTCAAAAGTCAGGGTTTAGCGGTTACGTCAAAAACCTGGATGACGGCCGGGTTGAAGCAGCTGTGAGTTGCCATAATGAACACCTCAAGGCCTTTAAAACGATACTGCACAATGGGTCGCCTGCGAGCAGTGTTTCCTCGATCGAAGAGCAGTTTATAGATGAATTTTTCAACGGTGAGTTTGAGATCCGTTATTAACATTTGATAAAGAAGCCGCTCTGTTGTTTCAGGGTACACATTCCCTCCACGTTTCTCCGTTATTGTTTTCAAACAATAAGGAGACAATCATGAAAACATTTATCTTTTCTATACTGACACTGCTGATGCTGACAGGCTGTACCGTTACGTACGAAACTGATAATGGCAGCCTATATGTTGATGGTACATATGGCTGGGTAGTGCATGATTTTGAAGTGGCGTACTCGTATGACTACTGTCAAGAGGGCAGTCTTTATTTTGAGACCCCCTATTTAGAACGCGGCACAAAAATCTATATCGATATCTACAATGACTATGATTATGCCTATATTGAGTCCGATAGCTGGAGTATGTACTTATACGATCAGTGGTTTAACGGTGCGTATGAGGCACACTATACTTTTGAAGTTGATGAGAGCGGCTACCAATATTTTGCACTTCACGACCTGCATCAAGATGCTGTTGTTCACGTCTACTATCAATAGAACACAATTTGTGCTGACGTTTACGCCATTGCCTTGCCGGCAAGCATGCCGCTTGCCCATGCAAAATTAAAGTTATAGCCTCCGCGGCGTCCGACAATGTCGATCACTTCGCCTGCAAAAAAGAGACCAGCTACAAGTTTTGACTCCATCGTCTTTTCATTAATTTGTGTCGTACTGATACCGCCGCCACTCACCTCGGCATGTTTAAAGCCATGGGTGTCAGTGATCTCAAATCGCCAGTCCTGCAGCTGGTGGGCCAGTTTTTTGATCTGCTTGGTGTTGAGTGCTGATGCCGGCAGGGTCGGTTCGATCTTTGCACTTTTCAGAAGGTGCGGCACGATCTTTGTTGAGATGACGCCGGAGAGTGCTGTTTCAAGTGTGTGGTGAGGAACAGCAGTTAGAAGTTTTTCAAGCAAACTGCTGAGTGCCTGCCGGTTAAACTGAGGTAATATGTTCAGCCCGACAGAGACGTGTTGAAACTCTATTAAAGCAGATGACGCTTTTTGACTGATATCTAAAATTGCCAGACCGGAGATACCGTAATTTGTAAAAAGGATATCCCCCTTGATCTTCTCTTCGGGTTTACCATTGAGATAGAGTGTGACATCGGCTACAGTCTTGACCCCGGCCATCTTGTGGTGGACCTCCGAATCGATATGGAGTTGCACCAATGAGGGGTAGGGCGCTTCTATGGTATGACCGAAACTTTTGGCAAAGTCATAACCGTCGCCGGTCGCACCCAGCTGTGGTGCCGCTTCTGAGCCAGTGGCTATAAGAACTCTGTCATACTTTTTTTTGCTCAGAGAAGACTCAACAACAAACTGCTCTTTCTCTTGTGTGATATTAGTGACGTTATCTTCTGCAAATATTGTGACACCGGCCTCTTTGACAGCTTCGGTAAAAGCGATCACTACCGATTTGGCTTCATTTGAAAGAGGGTAGCAGCGCCCGTCATCTTTGGCGTCGAGTAGAAGTCCGATAGAGTGACAGAACTTTTCAAAGGCGTTAAATGGTATGGATTTTAACGCATAATCAGCAAAATCCGGATCAGCGCCAAAGTAGTCGCTGACGTAGGCTGTTGTGTTGATAATATTACAGCGCCCGTTTCCAGAGGCTAAGATCTTCTTACCGACACTTTTATTGTGTTCATAAACAGTAACATCGGCTCCGGCTTTTGCAGCGGTGATAGCAGCCATCAGCCCGGCAGCTCCACCGCCGACTATGGCGATTTTATTCATGAGCGTATTGTAGCAACTTTGTTAAGAGAGCACTTTTAAAATTGTAAAATTTAATGGATAATAACGATAAAAAAGGTGTATAATTATTTTATATAGATCAAAAGGACAGATAATGACAAAAGAACAAGTTCTAGCAGAAGCGCAAAAACAGATTGATTCATTTAAAGCACAATTAGCAGAATTAAAGCTGAAAGAGAAAGTCAATGAGTTAAGTGTTGATGCAAAAAAAGCATATGATGAGCAGAAAAAAGAGCTTGAAGCACTTATTGATGAGGCCGAGAAAAAGTTTAAAACTTTAGGGGCTAAAGCAAGTGACAGTTGGCAAGAGACAAAAGAGTTTGTCGAATTGACACAGAAAGCCTTGAAACACTCATTTCACTACTTTATGTCACACTACAAAAAGAAATAATATTCATAGAGGTTATTGACCTCTATAATAACGATATTCTTCCCTCTTCCTGCATTAAATTCATAACAGCATTTTAATTATTGTTACATGTCGATCCAATACCTGTTCTCTCAACACGTTCATCTCTTAATTTCGCCAATTCAAGTCGCCAACAAAGAGCGCAGCGAAACATTGATAGCGAAGCGAGTTTGATGTTGGAGTTAATGGTTGATAAAAAATTGTTTGGAGTATAAATTAAATGAGAAAAAGTAGTGGCGCGGTGGACGATATGGCAAAGAAGGGTGCTGATAGCACGCTTTTTGGCTAAAGTAATATAAATAAAGAGCGCAGCGAAACATTGATTGCGAAGCGAGTTTGATGTCGGAGTTAATGGTTGAGAGAAAGTTGTTAGGATTATAAAGTAAATGGGGAAAAGTAGTGGCGCGGTGGACGAGACTCGAACTCGCGACCCCCTGCGTGACAGGCAGGTATTCTAACCAACTGAACTACCACCGCGCATGTAACAATAATAATGGTGGGCATTACAAGACTCGAACTTGTGACATCTACCTTGTAAGGGTAGCGCTCTACCAACTGAGCTAAACGCCCTTTAGTAACACACCTAATTTGGCGACCCCTAAAGGATTTGAACCTCTGTTCTTACCATGAAGTGGTAATGTCCTTGGCCACTAGACGAAAGGGTCAGGATTGAACAATGCATTAACAATGCAAATGGTGGGCATTACAAGACTCGAACTTGTGACATCTACCTTGTAAGGGTAGCGCTCTACCAACTGAGCTAAACGCCCATTTTTTCATGCTTTTTGACTTACTCTGCGTTAATATTTCTTTCGGATACTGACGTATACCTCAATCAACATTGCCTTGATTAATCTCAAAAATCATTTCAAAATGCTTTTCTTTGGTACAAGAAAGAAAAAAACTCGTTTTTGTGCTAGTTGTGCTTAAGGTAAAAGTGAAGTGTACTTATCGTACATAAGCTTTTAGCTTGAGTGCAAATAGTGCAAAAAATGGCGCGGTGGACGAGACTCGAACTCGCGACCCCCTGCGTGACAGGCAGGTATTCTAACCAACTGAACTACCACCGCAACCGTAAAAATAAATGGTGTCCCGTGATGGATTCGAACCATCGACATCCTCATTAAAAGTGAGATGCTCTACCAACTGAGCTAACGGGACGCACAACAAGCTAGCGAACTACTGTTTGTGAGGCGAAATTATAGGCAAAACATCCTTTGATGTCAAGACCTTTTTGCTATTTATTGAAAAAAACTTTCTTGTCCACTAAAACCAGCATTTTTAAAGCTGTCAAAGCACTCTGTTGCTGGATGTAATTTCGGTCACCATTGAAGTGACATGTGACGATTTTTTCATATTTCTCAGACCGTACACCGATGACAACAGTACCTACCGGTTTTTCGTCACTGCCGCCATCTGGTCCGGCGACGCCACTGACCGCAAGTGCGTAGTCCGCTTTGGAGATACTCAGGGCACCTTCGCACATCTCAGAGACAACAGCTTCACTTACCGCGCCATTGTCAACCAAGGTGGTGTTCTCTACAGCCAGCCAATTCTCTTTTAAGATGTTGGAGTAAGTGACCACTGATCCTTCAAAAACAGATGAAACACCGGCATGTGTGGTGAAGTAATAGGCCAACAGCCCTCCGGTGCAACTCTCTGCCAGCGTAATCTTTTGGTCTGTTTTTATGAGGGCGTTAATGATATGACGGACAAGGTCTTTTGAAACTATGATATGTGAAGGATGTCGCTGTTTGGCAATCTCTACAAATTTATCGATGGAGCCATAAGTATTGCATCGTATCTCTACTTCAACCCATTTATCAACAATCTGCGAAAAAGCAAGTTCAACGTCATATTGTTTGGCCAGAGGTTTTAACAGCTCTATAACCTCTTTAACTTCTGTATCGAAAAAGTGTAACTTCTGTTTTGTTGTGGAGTCTAACAGCAGTTTTTGAGGTAGTGCTTGAGACTCTTGAACCTGAATAATATTAACAGTAGCGTTCTTCACCATTAAAAGATAACTGTCTTTGGTGAAGTCCTCACATTGAGAAGGAATTAACATCTGCTCTTTGAGTACAAGTTTGTCATCTAGTATAGTACAGAGCAACTTGCCGATTAAAGTAAAGCTATTTTTATTACTGATGACGTAGATCTTGTCATTATAGGCAAGTCTATTTTCAAGTTCAGCAAAGAAGTTCCGATCTGCTTCAAGAAAATATTCTATGGAACTAAGCGCACCGTCTGCTTGGATAAATCGAATGATATAATCTCTAAATGCGTGGTTTTGGGTGAAAATATTGCCGACTAAATATAGACGCTTTTTCAAAGTATGCTCCAAATTAAAGGTAGGCAATGTAGCCTATAGGAAGTATAACACAATGAGATTATTGCGTAATGGGTACTTGCAACAAAGAACAAAAGTAGAATTTTACATTTATAATTGCAGAAGTCTACAATTATATTTTATGGAATGTGACCATCTGGTACCCTCCTGCTCACGCGCCTGTAGTGCAGTAGTCGCATATTGTCAGCCCTTTTTAAACCCTATAAGGATATAATCCAAAAATTTTAAATACAGAAGGCTCCCTAAAAAACCTAGTTGACCTCTGCGGCTGACTAGGGTTTTTAGAGGTGCCTCTAATATTGAGGGCAACATGGATTATAAAGAGACTCTGTTATTACCAAAAACAGACTTCCCAATGCGAGGGAACCTTGTTCAAAACGAGCCGGTGCGTTATAAAGCCTGGGATGAGAATAAGATCTATGAGAAGATGAAAAAAAATCGTGAAGGGGCAGAACCTTTCACCCTGCATGATGGGCCGCCGTATGCCAATGGTCATATCCATATCGGACATGCTCTCAACAAGGTCCTCAAAGATATCATTATCAAGTTTAACTATTTCAACAACAAGTCAGTGCGTTTTACACCGGGTTGGGACTGCCATGGTCTGCCGATCGAGCAGCAAGTTGAGAAAAAGCTTGGCGGAAAACAGAAAAAAGAGCTCTTGAGTACGGGTGAAGTCCGAAAACTTTGTCGTGAGCATGCTGCCAAATTTGTTGACATTCAAAAAGAAGAGTTCAAGACTCTGGGTATTTTAGCCGACTGGGAAAAACCATACCTGACAATGGACTACAAATTCGAAGCAAACATCTACCGTACCCTTTGTGATGTGGCTAAAAAAGGTCTTTTGATAGAGCGTTCCAAGCCGGTCTACTGGTCATGGGCAGAACGTACAGCTCTGGCAGAAGCCGAAGTCGAGTATGAAGAGAAAGAGTCTCACTCTATCTATGTTGTATTTGAACTCAGTGATGAGTCAAAAATACGTATGGGCATTGAAGGTAAAGCGGGTCTGGTTATCTGGACGACGACACCTTGGACACTTCCGGCAAATACAGCGATAGCACTGAATCCTGAAGAGTAGTATGTGCGCACAAGTGACGGTTATATCGTTGCTGAGAAGCTTTATAATGAAAACATTGAAAACGGTATTTTTTCAGGCAAGGTCGTTCAGACATTTGATGCTGTCAAGTTTGAGAACCTGCATGCCGTCAATCCTCTAAACGGGCGTTCATCACACATTGTTTTAGGCGAGCATGTATTGATGGAAAATGGTACAGGCTGTGTCCATACAGCACCGGGCCACGGTGAAGATGATTACCGCATAGGTCTAAAGTACAACCTGGAAGTTGTCATGCCGGTTGATGAGACAGGCTGTTTTGATGAGACTGTGGTTCTCGACAGACTCTTTCCAAACCCGGAAGAGTTTGTGGGTAAACACATCTTTAAGTCGAACGATGCCATCTTGGAACTGCTTGGTGAATCATTGTTGAAACAGAGTAAGTTTAGACATTCGTATCCACACTGTTGGCGTTCGCATACACCGTTGATCTTCCGTGCAACAAAGCAGTGGTTTATTGCAGTTGACCAAAAACCGGTAGGTGAAGAACGCACACTTCGTGAGATCGCGCTTGACGAGATTGCTAAAACCTCTTTTTATCCGGAAACAGGACGCAAACGTCTGCGATCAATGGTTGAGAACCGTCCTGACTGGTGTATCTCTCGTCAACGTGATTGGGGTGTGCCGATCGCACTTTTCCGTGTTAAAGCAACGGGTGAAGTGATCCTGGATGAGAAGGTTCTTAACTTTGTTGCGATGATCTTTGAAATGCAGGGATCTGACGCCTGGTACAACATGGAGATCGGAGAGCTTCTTTACCCGGGTTCAGGCTATAAACCGGAAGAGCTGGAGAAAGTCACGGATATTCTTGATGTCTGGTTCGACTCGGGATCGACATGGAATGCTGTACTTAAGTCTCGTAATTATGATGCAGGAAAATATCCGACTGATCTTTACGTTGAAGGTTCCGACCAACACCGAGGTTGGTTTCAATCCTCTCTCTTTTTAAGTGCTGCCGTTCAGTCCAAGGCCCCTTACAAAGGTATCTTGACACACGGGTTTACTGTTGATTCAAAGGGTGAGAAGATGTCTAAGTCCAAGGGCAACGTTGTTGCTCCTGAGAAAGTCATTAAACAGTACGGTTCTGAGATACTCCGTTTCTGGGTTGCGATGAGTGACTATCAGACAGACTTGAAGATCTCTGACGAGATTTTGAAACAGATTTCAGAGCAGTACCGTAAACTTCGCAATACCTTTAGATTCCTGCTCGCAAACATTGACGACCTTGAGACCGTTATGCCATATGCTGAGATGGGTGAGCTTGATCGCTGGATCGTCTCTAAAGCACAAGGGGTTTTTGATGAGACGCACAAGCAGTTTAGTGAATATAATTTCGTAGGCGGTATGAGCACACTTAATTACTTTATTGTTAACGAGCTCAGTGGTATCTTTATGGATATCACAAAAGATAGACTCTACTGTGATGCAAAAGATGATGTACACCGTCGTGCTTCTCAAAGTGCAATGGCGATAATCGCGAAGTCGCTTCTTGGTCTGATCGCACCGATCTTGACCTACACGGCTGATGAGATCATAGAGAGCGCACCAGCGGTTATCAAAGGTGATGCTGAGAGTATCTTCGATATCGTCTATACACCGATCGATGTTGAGTATTCACTCTTCGATGAAGCGTATATGGTCAAAGCACGTGAAGGGTTCTCTGAAGTGGTAGATGCTCTTAAAAAAGAGAAACGCATTAAAAGTACGCTTGAGCTGTTGATCTACGGAGATTCTGCAAAGATCAATGCCTTGGCTGCGGTCGAAGCAGAAGATTGGTTTGTTGTTTCTGGTATTAAAACGGGAACACCGGCTGAAACACTTGGTGAATTCGAAGTTGATGGCGACACCTTTGTCATTGGTATGGCAACAGCGGCCAAGTGCCCGCGTTGTTGGAAGTTTCATTCAGTAGATGAAGATACCCTATGTGAACGTTGTGCCAAGGTTATGAATGTTTGATATGACACAACCGGTTAGTACCGCTACGATCATTGTGACGATTGTCATTATTTTAGCCGTCTCTTTTGCGGGTGTCTATGCAGTTAAAAAAGCAAAAAAGGATAATGTGTGATTACACTTAAAGAAGCGCTTGCCCTCTCTAAAGAGGAGCTTGCTACTTTTAAAAAAGATCTTAAAAAGCAGATCGAAGCTAAGCCTGAACTCAATGCTTATATTGATGTCAACAATGTCGGCGAAGGTGTGCCGATCGCTATCAAGGACAACATCCAAGTTAAAGATTGGTCTGTTACTTCGGGTTCAAAGATCTTAGAGGGTTATATTGCACCTTACAATGCGACGGTGATCAACAAATTGACAGATGCCGGTCTTTCACCATTTGGCCGTACCAATATGGACGAATTTGCAATGGGTTCGACCACAGAGAGCTCTTGTTACGGTATCACGCAGAACCCGCATAACGCCAACTGTGTACCGGGCGGTTCATCAGGCGGATCAGCAGCAGCAGTCGCAGCAGGACTTGCCATTGCAGCCTTGGGCTCAGACACAGGCGGATCGATCCGTCAACCGGCAGCATTCTGCGGGATCGTTGGGATGAAACCGACATATGGTCGTGTTAGCCGTTATGGTCTGGGTGCGTACGCAAGTTCACTTGACCAGATCGGACCGATGACACAAAATGTTGAAGATGCAGCGATTCTTTATGACATCATCAGCGGTCACGATGTAAAAGATTCGACAAGTCATGAGAGCAACGAAAAGGTCTCTGACAAACTTGACGCTTCGCGCAAGTTAACGATTGCTATTATCCCTGAGCATGTCAAAGATGCCAGTGACGATATTAAAAAAGGGTATGCCAAAACAGTCGAAGCACTTAAAGCTGCCGGTCATACTATTGTAGAAAAAAGTTTGATGGACGGCAAGTTCGACATCTCTGCTTATTACATCACTGCAACAGCAGAGGCAACGACAAACCTGGCCCGTTATGACGGTGTCCGTTACGGTAACCGAAAAGAGGGTGAAAGCCTGCACGATCTCTATGTCAGAACCCGTTCAGAAGGTTTTGGTGATGAGGTCAAACGTCGTATCCTGCTGGGTAACTTTGTTCTCTCTAGCGGTTACTACGATGCTTACTATGTTAAGGCACAAAAAGTACGTCACCTTATTAAAGATGAGTACGCAAAACTGTTTGCTGAAGTCGATCTTATCTTAAGCCCAGTCGCGCCGCGTACGGCTTATGAAGTCGGTGCTTTGGAAGATCCGCTTGAGATGTATTTGAGTGATATCTATACTATCTCAGTCAACCTTGCCGGCCTACCAGCGATCTCGCTTCCGGTAGACACGGCTGAAAACGGCATGCCGGTCGGTCTCCAACTGATTGCGAATGCTTATGAAGAGCAGACACTGTTTGACGGTGCCCTCTCATTAGAAAAACAACTAAATTTTAAATTAAATTCATAAACCAAGGAAAACACAATGAATATCCGTAAACGCGCATTAACATTCGAAGACGTTCTATTAGTCCCTCAGTACTCAGAAGTACTCCCAAGAGAAGTAAACCTAGAGAGTATGCTGACGCGAAATATTAAATTAAATATTCCAATGGTCTCTGCTGCAATGGACACAGTAACTGAATATCGCGCTGCGATCGCTATGGCACACCTTGGCGGTATCGGTATTATTCATAAAAATATGGATATTGTAAGCCAGGCCAACCAAGTTAGAAAAGTGAAAAAATCTGAGAGCGGTATCATTATTGATCCTGTTGTTGTCACACCGGAGACAACTTTGGCAGACGCTGACATATTGATGGGTGAATACCATATTTCCGGTGTTCTCGTTGTAGACAGCAGTAGAAAACTGGTAGGCATTTTGACAAATCGTGATATCCGTTTTGAAAAAGACTTTAGCAAGTTGACAAAAGATGTTATGACAAAGATGCCTCTTGTGACAGCTTCTAAAGGGATCTCATTAGAAGAAGCTGCTGAAGTAATGCATCAATACAAGATTGAAAAATTGCCAATTATCGATGAAGATGAAAATCTTGTCGGACTGATGACAATTCGCGATATTAAGAAACGTATCGAATACCCTAATGCGAACAAAGATGATCTGGGCCGTCTACGTGTCGGAGCAGCTATTGGCGTGGGTCAGATGGACCGTGCCAGAGCACTGGTCGAAGCCGGTGTAGATGTACTTGTTCTTGACTCAGCACATGGTCATTCAAAAGGTATTATGGACACTGTTCGTGCCATTAAAGCAGAGCTGGATGTCGATGTTATCGCCGGTAATGTTGCAACTGGCGAAGCGGTAGAAGCGCTGGTTGAAGCTGGTGCTGATGGTGTTAAAGTTGGTATCGGACCAGGCTCTATCTGTACAACGCGTATCGTAGCGGGTGTGGGTGTACCTCAGATCTCTGCTATTGATGAGTGTTCTCAGGTCGGACATAGACTCGGTGTGCCTATTATTGCTGACGGCGGTATTAAGTACTCTGGTGAGATCGCAAAAGCACTTGCTGTTGGTGCCAGCTGTATTATGGCCGGTTCACTGCTTGCCGGTACAGAAGAGTCCCCGGGTGACCTTATTAATTTCCAGGGACGTCAATACAAGTCATACCGTGGTATGGGGAGTATTGCTGCGATGCAAAAAGGTTCTAATGACCGTTATTTCCAAGAAGGAACTGCAGCAGACAAGCTCGTTCCTGAAGGGATTGAAGGCCGTGTGCCTTTCCGTGGTTCTATTGCCGGAATCGTTCATCAGATGATGGGTGGTCTTCGCGCATCAATGGGGTACTGTGGTGCTGCAAATATTGATGCGTTCTGGGAAAAAGCGGAGTTTGTTGAGATCACTTCTGCTGGTCTTAAAGAGTCCCATGTTCATGATGTTCAGATCACGGCAGAAGCACCAAACTACCACGTTTAGCCTTTGGCTAAACGCGGTAGAATTTTGAATTATTAATGATAAATTGTAAATGAGAGTATCCTCTAGCAAAAGCTCTTGTTTCTATTTTTAATGGATGGAACTGGCTGTAATGGAAGAATCATTTAACATTCAAAATTCAAAATCAAAAATTAGATACGCCGGTTTCTGGATCCGTTTCTTAGCGACCTGGATAGACACAGCTGTATTGATCGTGCCGCTTGGGTTTATTGTCTATATTCTGAGCGGTGGCGAATGGTTAGACTTTTCAGACGTCACACAAAGCATTACTTTGGCACAAAACGGTGAGTTGCTTACTGCACTTGAAAGTATGCCGAAAACCAGTATGAAATGGGAACCACTGTTTGAGCTGTTGATTGCCGGAGTGACTATTTTGTTCTGGAAAAGATGGGCAGGGGCAACACCTGGTAAAAAAGTGCTGGGTATTCATGTTGTTGATGCAAAAACGTATGAAGAGATTAACAATAAACAAGCGATTATTCGTTATATTGGTTATATAATTTCTACCATCCCTTTGGCTGTCGGGTTTTTGATGGTTGCTTTTCGAAAAGACAGGCGTGCGTTACATGACCTGCTTGCAGAAACGGTTGTCATATATAAATAACGAGGTTTTTACATTGATATCGTTTTGATGTTGATGTAAAACTCTCAGAGATAAGGATAGATATGCATTTTCAAACAGAAGCGCTCCACGCAGGTTACGAGAAAGATTCTCAAGCAACAATGGCTGTACCGATTTATATGAGTACAGCGTATGAGTTTCGCGACGTTGAACATGCAGCTAACCTATTTGCACTTAAAGAGTTAGGCAATATCTATACCCGTCTTAACAACCCGACAACTGATGTCTTTGAAAAACGTTTCGCTCAGCTAGAAGGGGGCGAAGCAGCGCTAGCAACCTCTAGCGGTATGTCAGCGATCTTCTATGCTATTGCCAATGCTGCAGAAGCAGGGGACAACATCGTCTGTGCTTCACAGCTTTATGGCGGGTCATTGACACTCTTCTCTCACTCACTGAAACGTTTTGGTATTGAAGCACGTTACTTTGATGTGCAAAAACCGCAAGAGGCTGAAGCGCTTATTGATGATAAGACAAAAGTGATCTTTTTTGAGACATTGACCAATCCTAGTATCGATGTGGCAGATATTGCGGCTATCACTGAGATCGCCAACAGACATAATGTCTTGACAGTTGTTGACAATACGGTTGCAACACCGGCACTCTGCCGTCCGTTTGAACACGGTGTAGATGTGGTTGTGCATTCGGCCAGTAAATATACAACAGGGCAGGGTCTTGCTATCGGCGGTATTATGGTCGAGCGTAAAGGTTTGGTCGACAAGATCAAAGGCAATGCACGTTATAACCACTTTAATGAACCGGACAGCTCATACCATGGCTTGGTCTATGTTGATGTACCACTGCCTCTCTATAGCCTTCGTGCCCGTCTCTCTCTTTTACGTGACTTGGGTGCGGTAAGTTCACCTTTTAACTCATGGCTCTTTATACAAGGGCTGGAGACGCTTGCGCTTCGCATGAAAGAGCACTCCAAGAATGCTTTGATGTTGGCAGAATATTTAGAAACACATCCAAAAGTCACAAAGGTAAATTACCCTGGACTGCCGTCAAACAGTAACTATGCCAATGCACAGCGCTATTTTGAAGAGGGTCAAGCGAGCGGACTGCTCAGCTTTGAAGTGGCAAGCTTTGAGACAGCGAAAGCTATTGTAGATGCAACGGACCTCTTTTCGTTAGTGGTCAACATTGGTGATTCAAAGTCGATCATCACGCACCCTGCATCGACAACACACCAGCAACTTTCGGAAGATGAGTTAGTCGCTTGCGGTGTACCGTCAGGACTTATTCGATTGAGTGCAGGTCTTGAAAATGTAAGTGATCTTATTGCCGACCTGTCTCAGGCATTAGAGGCGTAGTCATCGAAGCAGCAAAAAGCAGAGCACTCTTACAGTTAGAGACCCATACCGAGCACTTTACCAATCCTCTATACCTGGAGAGCGGGCGTATCTTGGAACCGTACGATGTCATCTATGAGACCTACGGCAAGATGAATGACGATAAGTCCAACATTATCGTTGTATGTCATGCCTTGACCGGATCGCATCATGCTGCCGGCTATTATGAGGGCGAGCACAAAGGGGGATGGTGGGACGGTTTTATCGGTCCAGGCAAAGCGATCGATACAGATGAATTTTTTGTCATCTCCACCAACGTGATCGGGAGCTGTTTCGGCTCTACCGGACCGATGTCGAGAAGGTATCCAGATCAAGAACCCTATCGTTACAAATTTCCTGTTGTGACGATCAAAGATATGGTCAAAGCGCAACGTATTCTGTTTGACCGTTTGGGTATACACCATGTTCATGCAATTGTCGGCGGCTCGATGGGTGGTATGCAGGCACTGCAGTTTGCCGTCCAATTCCCTAAGTTTGCGACCAAGATCATTGCGATGGCAGCGACGTATGCTACCCAGCCTTGGGCAATCGCTTTTAACAAAGTGGCGCAAGCGTCTATTTTGCACGACCCGGAGTTTAAAAACGGCTATTACGATCCGGAAGATCTTCATGAAAATGGTTTGAGCGGGATGGCTGTTGGACGCATGGCGGGACATATCAGTTTTCTCTCCCACTACTCTATGCAAAAGAAATTCGGGCGCGAATACAAACTTACAGATGGCCTTTTTGAGCTTTTTGGAAAGTTTCAAGTTGAGTCATACCTTGAATATAACGGTTATAACTTTACCAAGTGGTTTGATCCGTTATCGTATCTTTATATCACAAAAGCGATAAACATCTATGACCTTTCTCGCGGGTTCGACTCTTTGGAACAGGCGCTCTTAAACGTACAGTCTGAGACCTATTTGATAAGCTTTAAAGAGGATATGCTCTTTTTAAGTGACGAGATGAAAGTGATCGCAGACAAGCTCGCAGGACGCAAGACACTGCAAAGTGACTACTTTGAAGTCGATAGCAACTATGGTCATGACGCCTTTTTGGTGGAGCTTGACAAATTTGATGATTATGTTAAAAAGGCACTACATGAGTGAAAAAACAACACAAGATTTTGAAGTCAGACTTGACAAAGCAAAAGTGATCTTAGAGAAGTTGATGAATCCTGAGATCACCTTGAGCGACAGCGTAAAAGCTTACGAAGAGGGAATGAAAGAGTTGCAAGAAGCACAGAAGATGCTTGAAAATGCGCAACTCCAGATAGAACAGATCCGTACAGAGCGCTAAAGGAGGATCATGCCAATGAAAGTCGCAGTATTACAACTTCAATCCATTGGCATGAGTTCGACTAAACTCTACCATTTTATACGCATTGCTCACAAGAAGGGGGTGAAACTCCTTCTGTTGGGTGAATATATGCTTAACTCTTTTTTTAAAGAGTTGGAGTCTACTCCTATTGCTATGATCCAAGAGCAGAGTGAACATCAACTCTCTGTTTTAAAAGAGATGGCACGAAAACACGGTATGGTGATCGTCGCTCCTATTATCCTTGTCAAGAAGAAAGAGCCCTATAAGGTGATCGCCAAGATCTCACCAAACTCTATCAGTTATTACCATCAGCAGTTCCTTATTAACTACAGCCACTGGAATGAAGAGAGATACTTTGCCAACCCGATAGAAGGTATTAAGGCCCCGTTGAGTTTTACATTAGACGGCGTGAAGTTTATGATCATGGGTGGTTTTGAACTTCATTTTGATGACTTGTGGTACTACGCTTCCCTGAAAAACGTAGATTGTGTATTACTGCCGACAATCTCGACTTTTGAGTCGCATGAACGTTGGAAAGAGGTCATTAAAACTCGCGCCTTTACCCACAACTGCTACATCCTGCGTGCCAATCGTATCGGTGACTATAAAGAAGATGACTACACCTGGCATTTCTACGGTGACTCAGTCTTTGCAAACCCATACGGTGAGATAGAAGAGCATCTAGGCGGCAGTGAAGAGTTGATGATCGCCGAAGTCGACCATAAAAAAGTGGTTGAAGCAAGACGCGGATGGGGTTTTAAAGAAGCCCTCAATAAACGGCAATAGATATTGTTCTGTATGGATGTTATCGTTTGTCGTGAGTAACACTAATCTGCTTGCGGGTTAGTATTGGCTCCGCATATTTGTTAGCTATTCAAGTCAATCTGGCCAGTTTCATGTTCATAAGTAGAGCATTCTCCATTAGCAGTACATCGTTTTATAGAGAGAATAGAGACGTTTAACCTTCGTTGTACACCTGATTTGCTACCATGTTTTAATTATACTCAGGATGATGATTCACATTTTTATTACTGCACTCACAATCAAAAGGTTAACGACTATGCATGTGAAATATTTATTACAGCTCTTACGTACATCATTATTATTGGGACTACTCTTTGTAAACCCGCTTATTGCTTCTGAAAAACCTGAAGAAAGTCCTCTTTCCAAGCCACTGATCGAGCGCTATATTTTAGATGAACTTAAATCGCTTCGTGTAGAACAGGAACAGTTTAAAGCTTCGGTACAGACAACTGTCGCCAAAGGGCAGATGGAACAGACAGACAGAGCGGCACGCTATATTACGGATACCATCGGCAATGTCTTTTACCTTATTGCCGGAGCGACTTCACTGCTTATCTTTGCAGGCTGGAACTCCCTGCGCGATATCAGAAAAAAGACCGAACAGATCATTGAAGAGCGGGTCCATGATATTACGGAAAGATACAATGAGTCTTTTGAGATCTTACAGCAGAAACTGACGGAACAATCCGAAAAGATCCTGGTGAACCAGAAGAAGATCTATGATACGCAACTGATACACTCGTTGTGGATGCGTGCAAATCTGGAGACTAACTTGCAGTCAAAGATCGAGATCTATGATGAGATACTTGAGGTCAATGCCATGGATGCAGAAGTCTATGCCTATAAAGCGGATGCCGTCTTGGACCTTGATGAGTTTGAATGGGCACTCAATCTAAGCAATAAAGCCTTGGAAATCGATTCTGAATATGGCTATGCCTTTTGGCAGAGGGCCTGTGCAAATGCCCAACTTGGCAATAAGAGCGAAGCGATCATAGACCTGAAAACGGCACTGGGCATCTCACCAAACCTAAAAGAAGAGATAGCCCTTGAACTCTCCTTTGAGCCTTTAAACGAGCTAGACGAGTTTAAATCACTCATGACCTAAGCAGACGCATAAGGCGTCATACCATCAAATGCTCAAGTGGTCGGAGTTGCTCGTTCTTCGAAATCAAATATTTCTTTGAATGGCCTCGTCAGCCAGAGTTGAAAGCTATTACGTGCAGCTGTAAACTTCCACCAAGCACTAGGCTCTCAGCCTTCCATAAAATCTATAGCTGACAGAAAAAGATCTATGACACAAGGGTCAAATTTTTTATCAGTTTTTTCATAAAGCTTATCGTATACATTAAAAGCATCTTTCCCGATTAGAGATTGAGGCGTATGCATATCAGTAAGTCCTAAATACCTATATTTTGAGATGGTCTAATTTTGATACTGTTTCGCGATTATAATTTTTCATTTTGTAGAATCCCCATCTAGTATGCAGCTAATGTTTTAATAAGCAGTGACCAAGTGTGAACGCCCTGCTTTTAGGCTGTAACTCTTGATATCTGCTGGTTTTACATTTATTCTTTATCAAAACTATCGGCAATGATAGCACCCATAGATGCAGGCATTGATATTAAAATTAGACGCTTCAACGCAATAGCCGGCTCTGTAAGTAAAGGAAATTTATCGAGTGCAATCAAAACAAGCGTGACGACTAACGCCGTTATCAGGTACGCAATAACAATTCGGATTAAAAAAACGGGGATTCTATATTTGATGTTTGCCTGGAATACGCTTTCATAGGCGTAAAGACTTAAGAAGACAACAGACAAAACGAAAACCAGGAGAAGGTTTGTTAATGGAAGTATTTCACCTAAT
Organism: Helicobacteraceae bacterium; assembly: GCA_027859195.1. Lineage (GTDB taxonomy): Bacteria > Campylobacterota > Campylobacteria > Campylobacterales > Sulfurimonadaceae > Sulfonitrofixus. The sequence goes on along the minus strand of JAQIBF010000057.1, from coordinate 6,392 downwards.
CTCCATGCCTCTTCAGAGAATGAAATTGGAACAGCTAAAGCAAATGCCCCAATAGCAACTTGGCTTGCATCCTCTAAGTTAAAGCTCAAATTCATATTTCTCTCCAATTACTTATTCTCTGTCTAAAGTGTAGCATCTTTTTCTGATTTAGTTGAAATTTCGGGATGTTTAGGAGTTGACGTTTTAAGAGTTATTTGGATATAAAAGTGTTGAGACGACGATGTTCTACACGTAGGATATCTCGAATATGAAACACTCTAAATAGATCTTTTCACCGAGTAAAATTGTTCATAGTATACTTTAAAGAGGAATAGAAGCAGGGAAGTCAGTCGGTTAGGGTTTCTGAGGTCGAAACCTCGGGAGTGGTTACGAAAGCAGGACTTTGGCGTACGCATTGATACGTTTACCGTCGGCGATGCCGTTTAGCTCTTTAGAAGCTGTGCCCATCACTTTACCGATATCTTTCATCGACGCTGCACCGACCTTTGCAATGATAGCTTTGATACGACTTTCCAGTTCTGCATCGTCAAGTTGCTTTGGAAGATAGATTTCGTAGAAAGCAATCTCTGCCATCTCTTTATCATAAAGGTCGTCACGGCCGGCATCTTTGAACTGTTCTGCAGCATCAAGACGTTGTTTGACCTGCTTTTGGATGATTTTGACAACAGCCTCATCGTCAAGTTCGATACGTTCATCGACCTCGATCTGCTTGAAAGCGGAGGTCAGAAGTCTAAGGGCGTCGCGGCGGGCGTTGTCTTTGGCTTTCATCGCCTCTTTGACTTCGTTTTGAATACGTTCTTTTAATATAATTCTTTTCCTTTTTAAAATGAGTAGATAGCAGATAATGACGTGTGTCAATTAGTTTTGACATTATAGTGAAGTGTGGTTGAACTGCACGTGAAATTAGTTGAGAAGATCTGTTTTAAAAAGATGTTAGAGGAGCCCGAAACACTAGACACTTTTCCAACCGCCGATTTGGATACGATGATGAAATATATCATTGATTGTGTGGAATCCCCATCCCCAGATCTCGCAACAATATTGAATTGAATTAAAGCAAGTCAGTCTATGCGACGTCTGGAAAACTACTCCTCAACCGAAGTAACCCACAAAATACCTGTAAATAAGTCTGATGTCTTAGCAGGTGTGTGCCCAGCATCAAATAGAATCTTTTTAATACTACAAATCGGGATTAGGACAAACTGTTCACCATTTACCATTAATTTAAGCAGATCATTTTCGACCAACTGCTGTAAAAACATTTTCTCGGTACCAGTGTTAGGTTTGTCAGGCACCGAGACTTTGTATTTCTCTACTCTCCCGTCGTTGAAAATGACTGTTAATTTACCAAGCATCTTAGACTCCTTATTTAAATAACCAGTAATAATATTACAGTATATCGTAACGAAAGTTCTGTATGTCATTACTTAATCATGAATGTCAAAAGTCTGAGTATATCGCGGAGTCCAAACGGAACTTTTAATAAAAGATTGGTAGCAGAAAGGACGTTGCCAAAAGTGTAGTAATCGATAGCAAAGACTATTGGATTGTTACTGAGCTTTTACTTTGTAAAATACCATCACACCCTGTTTCATCGAAGAAGAGATAAAGTAGAATCGATTGGCAATCGTGTAGCAAGGAATGACAAGAATAAAATCATCTTGCTCTTCGATATGGGCATACTGTCTAGGAAAGTATTTGTTATTTGGTCATAATCGATAATGCGATGAAGCTCTTCATCGGTCATTATGGTTGAGCTTCTTTTAAGTGGGAGATTTGGATCGGCGTTTACTTTGAGTCAAAGATGTATTTTGACCTACATGTTTTCCATCTGTATAAATATGCCCTATCTTGTATTTATAACATATCATCTCCGGTGCAAGCGAAAGGGAATGATAAGTGCCAGTTCTGATATTTTTGAAGATACCTTTGTAATAGTTTGGATGTTCTTTTAGATTGATGTCAGTAACGAGAACGAATTCAAAAGGCTGGTTCTGAGGGTCGAAAAAAAACTGAAGGATTTTTCGTCGTATTATGACATCCGAAAATCTTCCATTACAGTTTTTTGTTATAGATTCCAGTTTGTTCTTGTATATGACACACCCGTATAATATTAATAGTTCACCGCAACTTTGTATGTCGGATCGTTCTCTTCGAAGGTGCAATGCGGCCCTGCATTTTTCATCAGAGTCATGCAATCTTTTGAGAGGTGGCGGAGGGTGAGGTTCTTGCCGGCCTCTTCGTACTTTTTGGTAATAGAATCGATTGCTTCGATGCCTGATGAGTCCATTACCCGGGCCTTCTCAAAATTGATAACGACGAGTGTCGGGTCCTGGTCGATGGTGAAGGTGTCCATGAAGCTTGTCACCGAACCGAAAAAGAGAGGACCGTCCAGTTCGTAGACCTTGGTGCCGTCAGCTTCGACAGTTGTCTTTGAAAAGATACGGGCATGTTTCCAGGCAAAGACCAGTGCCGAGATGATGACACCTGAGATAACCGCGACAGCAAGGTCGGCGAAGATGGTAATGACCGTGACGACGATCATTACAAAGGCATCGCTGCGCGGCATGTGTTTAATATGGCTGGCGCTGCTCCACTCAAAGGTCCCGATGCTCACCATGAACATGATCCCGACCAAAACGGCGACAGGTAGGATGTTAAGCAGGTCAGTCAGCGTCGCGACCAGCAGCATAAGAGAGACGGCGGCGGTGATACCAGAAAGCCGCCCGAGGCCGCCCGAGGTATAGTTAATGATGGACTGCCCGATCATGGCACAGCCTGGCATACCGCCAAAGAGACCACAGGCGATGTTTCCGCTGCCGAGAGCAATACACTCTTTGTTACCGGAACCACGTGTACCACTCATTTCGTCAAGGACCGAAAGAGTAAGGAGGGATTCTATAAGCCCGACCAGTGCCACAATAACGGCGTACGGCAGGACTATCATAAGGGCCTCAACGTTCAATATCGTGTTAGGAATGTGGAACGACGGTAGATGCCCTTGAAACTGGCTGAGGTCCGTCAGGTGACCGACGGTGATGGTGTTGATGCTTCCGTAATAGACAAATAGCGTCAGGGCGATGATGGCGATGAGACCGGCAGGAATCGCCTTGGTGTACTTCGGCAGGAAGTACATGATGAGCATTGTCGAAATGACCAGCAGGTACATCTCGCTTCCCTGACCCTCGAAAAACTTGAACTGTGATAAAGCAATAATGATGGCAAGTCCGTTGACAAACCCGAACATGGCCGGTTGCGGGACAAGGCGGATGAATTTACCAATTTTGAAAACACCGGCTAGCACCTGCAGAAGACCTGCCATAACGGCGGTAAGGGTAATGTATTGCAGCACACCGAAGGCGAGGTCATTGCCACTAAGCCCCTGTGCACTCAGCATGGTACTGGCCTGAAGGCTGAGGGCGACAAGCACGACGGCAACGGAGCCGGTCGCACCTGAGATCATACCCGGCTTACCACCGATAATGGCAGTAATGAGTCCAAGGATGAAAGCAGTATAGAGTCCGACGATAGGGCTGAGATCGGCGATGAAAGAGAAGGCGATGGCCTCGGGAACTAGGGCAACGGCAACGACAAGACCCGAAAGAATGTCGTTTTTGATGTTTTTAGAAGAGTAGTTGGAGATGTTGAACAAAATTAACCTTGTAATGAATCGAGTTGCTCGATAATTTTTTGTTGTTTGACCTGCGCATCGGCAAGGGCCTCTTTGTTCTGTACGATCACCTCGTCAGGTGCATTGGCAACAAAACGCTCGTTGGATAGCATACCGTTAAGTTTGCTGATCTCTTTTTCCAATTTTTCACTCTGCTTGCTCAGACGGGCGACGATAGGGGCAAGGTCGATAGAACCTGTCGGGATGTAGACCTCGACATATTCACTGATATCACTGACCGAGTTTTCGACTTTAGAGTCGGTGAACTTAAGATCTTCGACTTTAGCCAAACGTGCGATAAACGGCCCCATAAGGTCTTTCGCTTCTAGATCTGTTTTGATATAGGCTTCGGCGATCTTCTGGTTACCCATGTCAACCAGTGTCTTGGCACGGCGCACGGCAACAATAGCGTCCATAATGATCTCAAACTGCTTCTCGATCTCAAGATCACGTTCACCGCTCAGAGGGTAGCTTTGGATCATGATCGAAGAACCTTCTTCGAGTGATGTCCCAGAAAGACTATGGTAAAGATACTCTGTCATAAATGGCATGAACGGGTGAAGCAGTTTCATTGACTCTTTAAAGATCGCGCCAAGTTCGCCGACACTCTCCTTAGAGACTTTTGAAAGCTCGATTCCCCAGTCACAGAACTCATTCCATAGGAAACGGTAGAGTGTAGTAGCTGCATCATTAAAGCGGTATTCATCAATAAAATCACGCGTCTCAGAGACAGCGACATTGTAGCGGCTGAGCATGTAACGGCCAAGCGGCGTTGACACTTCGATATCTGCAAGGTTATCAAAGGTCTCTACATTCATCTGCAGGAACTTCGATGCGTTGTACAGTTTGTTGGTGAAGTTGCGGCTCTGCTCAAGTTTCTCTTGGCTCATGCGGATGTCACGACCCTGTGCAGCTGAGATAGCAAGCGTAAAGCGAAGTGCATCCGCACTGTACTTTTCAACCATGTCAAGCGGATCGATAACATTGCCTTTAGACTTACTCATCTTCTGGCCATGCTCGTCACGGACAAGAGCGTGCAGGTAGATGTCGTTGAAAGGGAGCTCTTTTTTAAAGTGTTCACCCATCATCATCATACGTGCTACCCAGAAGAAGAGAATGTCAAACCCGGTGATCAACAGTGAGTTGGGGTAAAAATCTTTGATGTCCTGAGACTCGAAGGTGTTGTCCATCTCCGTGTCACCATTGCCCCAGCCGAGTGTTGAAAACGGCCATAGAGCAGAAGAGAACCATGTGTCCAGTACATCGGGGTCTTGTGTAATGTTTTTGCTGGCACATTTAGGACACGCAGCAGGTGCCTCCTCTTGAGAAGCAAACTCATGGTCACAATCATCACAGTAAAAGACAGGGATACGGTGTCCCCACCAGAGCTGACGCGAGATACACCAGTCGCGAAGATCGCCCATCCAGGCGTTGTAGGAGTTGATCCAGTGCGGCGGATGAAAGGTTGCCTCACCGGCATTGGTTTTCTCGATGGACTTCTTGGCTACCTCTGAACGTATAAACCACTGTTTGGAGATATAGGGTTCAACGATATTGTGACAGCGGTAACAGTGGCCGACCTGGTGTACATGGTCTTCAATTTTTTCGATGAAGCCCTCTTCTTTAAGACGCTGCACGATGATGCCGCGAGCTTCCATACGCTCTTGACCTTGAAACTCGCCTGCGTATTCGTTCAAGATACCTTTTTCATCAAAGACCGTAATGAACTCAAGGTCGTGACGTTTACCGACTTCGTAGTCATTTTGATCGTGCGCCGGTGTGACCTTAACGATACCCGTACCAAAATCCATATCGACGTGTTCATCTGCAATAACTTGGATCTCGCGGTCTATAAGAGGCAGTTTGACCTTTTTACCGACAAGATCTTTGTAGCGTGCATCATCCGGATGGACCATAACTGCCGTATCACCAAAATAGGTCTCAGGACGTGTTGTTGCCACGGTGATATGGCCAGAACCGTCTGCCATCGGGTAGCGCATGTGGTAGAAATGCCCTTGATGCTCTTCGTGCTCGACTTCAATGTCAGAGAGGGCACCGTCATGCGTACACCAGTTGACCATGTAGTTCCCACGTACTATAAGACCTTCATTGTAAAGGTGTACAAAAGACTCTTTTACCGAGTTTTTAAGCCCTGCATCCATGGTGAAACGTTCACGACTCCACGCGGGAGAGACCCCCATCTTACGAAGCTGACCGACCATAATACCGCCAGACTCTTCTTTCCATGCCCAAACGCGTTCTAGGAACTTTTCACGGCCAAGTTCTTCTTTGGTCGTACCTTCAGCTAACAGCTGCTTTTCTACAACATTTTGTGTTGCAATACCGGCATGGTCTGTTCCCGGCTGCCAGAGAGTCTTGTATCCGTCCATACGTTTATAACGGGTGATGATGTCTTGTAGTGTAAATGTGAGGGCGTGACCGATGTGCAGGCGGCCTGTTACATTAGGCGGTGGCATCATGATCGAGAAATTCTTATCTTTCTGCTGTATCGTCTTGTTGCCATCGACTTCAAAATATCCGCGTTCTTCCCATATCTTGTAATAGTTGTCTTCTATCACATCCGGATCATAGGTTGTAGCTGCTTTTTTTATCTCTTCTGCCATGGGGAAACCTTTGTAAAATAGTATTTTATAAACAAAAATGAGTCACTGAGGTACTCTTGAAAATTTAGGCGGATTATAGCCAAGAGTAGGTAAGATTC
>JAQIBF010000174.1 GCA_027859195.1 Helicobacteraceae bacterium | reverse complement strand
ACGCCTTTTTTATCTAAATGCACTCCTTCAGAAAACACAGATTATTGACCCCTCACAACTTGACCATACGCGGGCACATTTCGGCTCAACTATCACACTGACAAACCTCGATACGGATAAAGAAGAGGTCTATACCATCTGTGGAGTGTATGAGAGCGAACCGGAAAACGGTCTCATCACCATTCATGCGCCGCTCTCCAGAAAGATGATGGGCAAGCAGGTCGGTGATGAATTTACGATTGACCTGCCGGGCGGTAAAAAAGAGTATGAAGTTGAGAAGCTGGAGTATTTCAATGTTTTCTCAATCAAAAAGAGCATAAAAACTGAAAAAGATTTCACCTTCAGTTAGTCAAAATTCCAGCTTCGGCACACCTTGCGCAAAAGTTTGGCTCTCGACGCACACTAGTGCGTTGTCGGCCAAACATTTTGCACAATCTGCACCAAATCTGAAATTTTGACGGGTTGCGTTGGTTGGCGATGAGCTTCGCCATCTATTTGGCACAATCTGTACCAAATCTGAAACTTTGACAGTGGCGATGAGCTGGGTCTGCCCTTTTTCCTCGAAATCTGAAACTTTTCACTGTTTAAGAGTTGGTTAAGATGAGCTACGTCATTTTTCTTAGCACTTAGCACTTAGCACTTAGCACTTAGCACTTAGCACTTAGCACTCAAGCATGTTATACTTCCACAAATAATAAAGGATATCCAAAATGGCAAGAGCAGAAGCAAGACACATTCTCGTAGATAGTGAAGAGAAATGTTTAGAGTTGAAAAAAGAGATCGAAAACGGTGCAAAATTCGAGACGGTAGCACAGGCGCATTCGAAATGTCCATCAAGCCGTGACGGTGGAAATCTGGGTGAATTTGGACCGGGGCAGCTGGTGCCTGAGTTTGACAAGGTCGTTTTCTCTTCAGATGTAGGCGTGGTTATGGGCCCGATCAAAACACAGTTCGGATACCATCTTCTTGAAGTGACTAAAAGAGTTTAATTGCGTGAAAAGAGTCCGGAAGCTTTCCGGCTTAGTTAGAAGTTTTCACCTGAAATAGTTTTAAATCAGTTTCGGGTCGATGTTTGCCAGTGTTGTTGTTGTCAACATGTCAACAAGGGCCTGTTTTGGGACCTTATAGACATCATGCAATGAGCATGGATTTAACTCATCACAGTCACTTTCAGTAAAAGCACAATTTGTACAATTGTTCTCCTTAATCGCATCCAAAACATCAATCAGATAGATCTCACTTACTTCGCGACTCAGCAAAAAACCGCCATTACGTCCACGTGTTACTTCTAAAAGGTCGGATTTTGCAAGTTTTGTCATCAACATCGCGAGGTATTTGTAAGGAATATCGATTTTCTCATGAATATAGGCTGCAGAAAAAAGTCTCTCTGTATCATTGGACATAAAGATGACGATGCGAAAAGCATATTGTGCTGTTTTTGAAAAGATGGGAGTCTCCATAAAAGTAATTAATTTATTGTAAACAGAAGTTTCTTAAGAGTACCTCTAAAATACTATGTGTTTTTAGTATTAAGGAAAACACTATATGCAATCAGAGTTGAAAATGTTTTTTGGTATAATCGCGATTTAAAACTTAAAATTTTACACCCGCAAGGATCGCACAGTGAGCAAGCCACTTGAAAACATCGATGACGTCTTAAGTCAGCACAAACTTTCACAACTTGAATATGCCAACATTAAAAATATTTTAGGGCGTGAACCTAACCTTGTTGAGATTGGTATTTTCTCTGCTATGTGGTCTGAGCACTGTTCGTATAAGTCATCTAAAAAACACCTAAACGGTTTTCCTACAAAAGCACCATGGGTTATTCAAGGTCCGGGTGAAAATGCCGGTGTCATCGATATTGGTGATGGTTATGCGGCAGTCTTTAAGATGGAGAGCCACAACCACCCTTCATTCATCGAACCGTATCAAGGTGCTGCGACAGGCGTAGGCGGGATCATGCGTGATATCTTTACAATGGGTGCCCGTCCGGTAGCTAGCCTTAACTCACTGCGTTTTGGTAATGTGACAAACGATGACAAGACAAGTAAGCACCAACGCTTTTTGGTCCGTGGTGTTGTTGAAGGTATCGGCGGATACGGTAACTGTATGGGTGTCCCTACTATTGGCGGTGAGATCAGCTTTGATGAGTGTTACAACGGTAACATCCTGGTTAATGCGTTTAACCTTGGTATCGCTAAATCGGATGAGATCTTCTACGGTAAAGCAGAAGGTATTGGTAATCCGGTAATGTATGTCGGCTCAAAAACAGGCCGTGATGGTCTTGGCGGTGCGGTTATGAGTTCTGACTCATTTACAGAAGAGTCTAAATCACTTCGCCCAACCGTACAGGTTGGTGATCCGTTTACCGAAAAACTTCTTCTTGAAGCCTGTCTTGAATTGTTCAAAACAGACTATGTTGTCGGTATCCAGGATATGGGTGCAGCCGGTCTTACATCATCTTCATTTGAGATGGCAGGACGTTCAGGTTCGGGAATGATCATGCACCTTGACAAAGTACCGGCACGTGAAGAAGAGATGACACCGTATGACTTTATGCTTTCTGAGTCACAAGAGCGTATGCTGATCTGTGCAAGAAAAGGCAGTGAGCAGGCGATCATCGACATCTTTGAAAAATGGGATCTTGATGCAGCTGTTATCGGAGAGGTTACCGACACCGGCAATATGGAACTGTTCTGGCACGGTGAGAAGTGTGCTGAAGTACCGGTTGACCCGGTTTCTGAAGAGGCACCGATCCTTGACCGTCCAACGTCACGCCCTGCATACCTCGATGGTATTGCAGAAACAACCATTAATGACTTTGCTAAAGTCTCTAATCAAGAAGCGTTTGAGACGATGATCAGTTCCATGGAAGTGGTCGACAAGTCATGGGTCTATGATCAGTATGACTCAATGGTACAGACAAACACGATCAAAAAAGGCGGTCAGCTGGATGCGTCTGTTATTCGTGTTAAAGAGAACGGCAAGGCACTTGCAATGAGTTCTGACTGTAATGTCCGTTTCTGTTATATTGACCCTAAAGGCGGTGCGGCAGCAGCTGTTATCGAAGCAGGGCGTAATGTTGCGATGTCTGGTGCCCGTCCATTGGCAATCACAGACTGTCTAAACTACGGGAATCCTGAAAATCCTGAGGTTATGTGGCAGTTTGCTGAGGGTTGTCTAGGTATTAAGGAAGCCTGTTTAGAACTTAACACACCTGTCATTGGCGGTAATGTCTCTCTTTACAATGAGACAAACGGTGTTTCTGTTTTTCCGACGCCTTCTATTGCAACCGTTGGTGTGAATGACGACCAAAACAAAGTCCTTCTTTCTAATTTCCAAAAAGCGGGCAATGATCTTTACCTTGTCGGGAATACAGCCTCTGAATTCGGCGGCTCTCTCTATCTGAAAGAGGTATGTGGAACTGTCGAAGGTACACTCCCTGCAATCGATTACAAAAAAGAGCTGGCACTATGGGAATTAGTCATCGAAGCGAACAAAAAAGGTCTACTCTCTTGTGCAAAAGATCTTAGCTCCGGCGGTGCGGTGATCGCGCTTGCCAAAATGGCAGCGACAAGCGGTTTAGGCTGTGATGTTGTTATCAATGAGATAAGTGATTCGCGTGATATCTTCGCAGAGTCTATGAGCCGTGCGATCATCGAAGTCGCTCCAGAAAACGCTGATACATTCAAAGCGATGCTTGGCGAGTTGGCATGCGAGAAGATCGGTACCGTTGGCGGCAACGATCTGAAGATCAATGATGTTGAGATGAGTCTGACTGATCTTGACAAGGTCTATTTTGGTCAGTTTAAAAAAGTCATTGAACAAGATCTTTAATCTCTGATGGCAGGCATGCGCAGATCTATTCGTTTAAAGAGTAAAAGATGAATGATGAAGTGCAAAGACGTATCGCTGTAACAAGGAAAGAACATCTTCCTTACCTTGATCTAAGCGGTCAAGGTCTCAGTTCTGTTCCAGAAGAGGTTCTCACTCTTACTTGGCTGGAAGCCCTCTCTCTTTCTAATAACGCCATCATGGATATCACTTCTTTACCAGCTTTACATAGATTGAAAAAGTTGGCCCTTAGTAACAATAAGATAGAAAATATTTCGGCTTTAGCATCACTTCAAGAGCTGAAGTATCTTTTTGCAAGTAATAATAACATCGTTGACATCTCTCCGCTTGAAGGACATGACAAGCTCAAAAAAGTTGTTGCTGCTGGTAATCGGATCAAAAACATCGATGTCCTGAAAAGGGGTAAAGCGTTAGTTTATCTCGATCTTTCAAACAATGATCTGGATGATGTGTCGGTACTCTCAACCCTTCAAAACCTAAAATGTCTTGAACTCGAGGAGAACCCGTTGGACCCAACACATGTAAGCAGTGTCATAGAGAAATTGACCTCTCTTGTCATCTTGAATGGGGAAGATATTGCAGCCCGATAACACGTTGCATTCAGACAGCTTTGAAAATATAGTCGAACCCGGTTTCAACATAGAGAGATGTTGTGTCGATTATAAATCTGTTTCAGTGCGTTGCAGTGACATTGTCCGCTATAAAAAAGCGTTTAGAGTCAAAATACGCAGATTGATCAAAAGAGGTGATATAGCTGCCTTGTCTCACTGTATTGATACCTTCTTCTGTTTTGCGACGTTTGTAGAATACCTCTATGGACATCACAGTTGTGCAATTGACGTTGAACCTTGGCAAGAAGAAACAGCCCTCTCTTTACAACAAATGTTTAGCGAAAAGGAGGTGCTTTATACTAAGGGTACTCGTCTCGTCTATGCACCGGTTCATGTTTATGAAAGAGATTTTAAACGGCAGTACAGCACTATTTTCGCAAACATGAATAGTCTTATGTTCGTTCAAGACACTAAACCTTTTTTGACCTTGAAAGATTATGCTCATTTTGAACGATGGTATAGACTTCCTTAGAGGTTGATCTGCTTCTCTTCAAACCGGTTACTGATCTCCACAAACTGATCTGCATTGTTTACAAAAAGCGCTATCAACTTCGGGTCAAATTGTCTGTTAGATTGGGCTTGTAAATACGCTGTTATCTCTTCAATCGGCCAGGCTTTTTTATAGATGCGATCCGTTAATAAAGCATCAAAGACATCTGCAATAGCAACAATACGCCCATAGATTGAGATCGCATCGCCTTTGATCCCGCGCGGGTAGCCATTGCCGTCGTAATGCTCATGATGTTCGTAAGCAACTGTTGCTGCGACTTTAAGCAGCGGACGGTTTGACCCTTGAAGAATTTTGTAGCCGATTTCGGCATGTGTCTTCATGACCATCCACTCTTCCTCAGTCAATGGTCCCGCTTTAAGCAATATGGAATCAGGTGTAGAGATCTTGCCAATGTCATGCATTGTTGACGCGGCAAAGATGATCTCGCACTCTTCATCACTTAACCCAGCCAACTGTGCCAGGAGCTGCGAATAGTGTGCAACACGTTGAATGTGGTGGCCGCTCTCTTTACTTCTTGACTCCACAGCTTCCCCCATACGATAGATGAGTTCACGCTGGGTATCTTTGATCTCTTCATTTAACAGGATCATGTCGGTAATATCCCGGCGGATAGCGATGTACTCTATAAGCCTTCCTTTTTCGTCGTAAATGGGTGATATAGAGGCATCAACCCAATACGCTGTACCGTCTTTTCTCAGGTTTTTAACGATGCCGTTCCATTTTTTGCCCGTGTTTAAATTATCCCACATGACCTGAAACACCTCTTTTGGCATATCGGAATGGCGCACAATATTATGCGGCCTATTAAGAAGCTCTTCTTCTGAATAGCCTGAGATCTCACAAAAAGCGCGGTTGACATAGGTAATAATACCTTTTGGATTGGCCTTTGAGACAATAGTACTGTAGTCGATGGCATCTTGATAGTTTTCCAGGAGATGCTCTCCTCTGAGCATCTCCTGTGAGCGTTTAATGGCGATAACAAAAATAATGATCAAGGTGAATACAACGCCCATCCAGAATAGAAGGTGTTTGATCATCGAACTTTTTGCCGCTTCTCTGGTATGTAGGGCATTGGTCTGTATCAGGTTTGCATTGAAATCGGCGATGTCATGAATATACTTAACTGTAGAGGTGGAGAGTTCAAACCACTTTAACGGCGTTACAGTGATGTTCTGTAGAGATCTGTTTATGATGTTTTGTATGACAGCAAAGCTTTGATGAGCGTCGCTCTCTTCTTTCATCTCTTGTAGAGAAGGATGCACGCTGGAAGATTGATTTTCTTGCACTTTTGCGGTGAGATGTTGATAGATAGTGTAGAGCACAAGGATCTCTTGATAATTATAATCTGCTAAGGTCTCTGAAGCTAAATAAACACCGACTTTTGTCTGTAATTGACTGGCGTGTTCTTGTGCATTTTTTAGCAGATTATAGATTATCAGCGAATCTTTTATCTCGGTATTATCTGTGTTGAAAAGAGACGTTTTCGATCTACGTATAAGCTCTGTGATCAGCTGGGTATATTGTGTATATATCTGTGACGGGTTCACGTGATCTATTTTTGTATTTTGTTGAATCAGGCTACGTTTTATATGAAGGTCTGAGAGGTCAAGTGCTTTGGAAAATTGTTCAAGTATCTTGCTTGTTTGTTGATGTTGATCTGCAAGCAATGCGGCAAAGCTCTCCGTCGGATCTGTATTATAGATAGCAGTCAGCCCACGCTCTTTTTGAAGTTCGGCAATGATCGCATCTACTTCACCGAGATGTTGAAGCTGATCTTCGATTTGCTTTGAATTTTCAAGATGATGCATATCAGAGTACAGGTCATTCCAAGCACTGTAAACAGTCATAAATGTAAAAAATATTACTGTTGTAACCGATAGGCTTTTATTTCGTTTCATTAAGGTTTTACTTTATAAAAATTTATATTATTTATAAGATATTATAACAAAATGGTGTTCTAAAAATATCACAATTATGGGCGATACTGCATGCGTCAAGCGCATATACCGATTGTTAAGTGATGCAGAATTGGATGAAAAGCAATAAATTGATTATATAAAAATACATTGTATTAATATGCGTGATATTGGTGCATAACAGCATCTATACATTGTACTGACTGCACTGTACAGATACTATGCTTGAGGTCATTTGAACAGAGAAAAGGGCAAGTGCCTATTCGAGATGCGTCCGGCAGTAGATGAACCCTTGTGTTACGGAATATTATTCTTAAAGGCATGGAACGATGATAAACAGTGCTGATCGCTTAACTATAAGAAGATCTCAGGTTCCAGTATAAAGCGTTGGAAGGGTGATTAGAGTATATTCACCGTGTTAGAGAAGGAACTTTAATAGGTGTCTAACGCTCTGTTGATCTGCACATAGGCTTCTATCGGGGTTGTCTCAAAATAGGCGAGATTGTGTTTTTTTGCAAAGTCACGGGTCATCTGCTGTACCTTTAAGAGGTTGAAACGGGGCGCCTTTGGAAAGAGGTGGTGCTCTATCTGCGTGTTGAGACCACCGTAGAACCAGTGCACGAACAGGCCGCCTTTAAGAGAGCGTGATGTGCGCATCTGAAGTTCCATCCAGCTCATTACTTCAACCTCTTCAACGGTAAAGACTTCACACCCCAAATGGTTGGTAATAAACCCGTAAGACAGCCAGACAGAGAGTGTCAGGTAGAGGGTGATAAAGACGGTAAGTGCATCACCAATTGGCAATAAATAGAAGATCAATCCCCAGATAACAGGCCAATGCAGAAGCATCAAGAAGAGCTCACCATAGTTTTTATGTTTAAGGGCAAAACTATAAGACTGAGCGATAAAAGCGGGGTACATAAAGAACATCGCACCCCAGAAGATGATGCGTTTATACTTTTTAAGAAAAGGCTTGTTCCCGCGGTTGTTGGGGGTGAAGGCACCATCGAATGCCATGATGTCCCTGTCTTTAGTGACGGTGTTACAGAAGTGGTGGTGGTTGACGTTGTGTTTATAGTCCCACCACGATGATGAGTTGCTTAAGATAATGGCTGAAAAAGGGTAGCTGAGACGAAATGAGAGCTTTTTGTTTTGAAAGTACTGCAGGTGCAGAATGTCGTGCGCGACAAAGACTGCACGGGTGAACAAAAGTGTCATAAAAAGGCCAAGAAGGATTGGGTTCCAGAGGGTAAGCGTACTGTAAACAACAGCAAAGGATAGTAGGACAGCAACCATTTCAACCGTACCGCGTACCGGGACACGCTTTAATAAACCGGCTTCACGGACTTGTGCTTTTAACTCATCAAAAATATCGGGATAGGCAGCTGTAGACATAATTATTACCTTGGAGAAAATAGAGATGAATTATAGCGTATGATGCTTAGAACTTATACTAATCACTATATAACTATAGTATTAAAAAGATGTAGAAAGAATAGTAGGAATAAAGGGCACCTCAAAAAAAACTAGCCAATCTCAGTGATAGAGAGAAGTTCACCTGTTTTTTGTATATAATCCGAATATGGAAGAGTTAGAAATCATATATCAAGATAACTATATTATTGCTATAAACAAACCGACATCAGGGGTGCCCCTTTTCGCACTCAACAGAGAGAGAGTAAGGGCACTCTCCGAACAGATGAAGAGCGGTGGTCTTACAAAGCAGTCCCCGCCCTTTATGTGGGGTTATGCGGACGAGCAGGGACGTATCGATTATGCGCGCAAAAAGGTGCTTGACAAGATGACGGATGCTAAAGCACGTCAGGATAAGAGGGCAGAGGAGGCGGTAACGGTTTATGAGAAGATCGATCAGTTCGGGTTGACGTGTGATCTGAACATAAAAAAAAGCAGCGCTAATTTTAAAGATGACCATGAGCACAGTTGAATTTCAGGACGACAATTTCGCAGAAGAGTTTAGAGATCTGGACGTCTCCTCAGCAGAGATCTTTTCAAAAGAGTTTGATGATTGCACCTTTATAAACTGTGATTTCAGTGAGGCGCAGCTTTGCCACTGCATCTTTGAAGATTGCCATTTTCTAAAGTGTAACCTGAGTGTGATAAAGGTTGACGCCAGCAGATTTTTAAATGTCGTTTTTGAAGAGAGCAAGCTCAGCGGTATTGACTGGACAAAAGCAGCCTACTCGGATGTTCTGCTGGATGCACCGTTGACATTTCTAAACTGTGTAGTGGATTACTCCTCGTTTTACGGCCTTACATTACAGACGCTGGTGATGAGAGAGTGCAAAGCGTGCGATGTGGATTTTAGAGAGAGTGATCTCTCCCAAGCCGATTTCAGGGAGAGCGATCTCACGGACACGCTCTTTCGCCATACAAATCTGAGCAGCGCGGACTTTACGTTGGCCGAAAACTACACGATTGATATCAATGTAAACACAATTCAAGGGGCAAAGTTCAGCCGGTATGAGGCGTTCAGTCTGCTTGATGGCCTTGATATCACGCTGGTGGATTAAGGCCGGGACGCTGCTCTTATGTCAAAATCAAAGTAACGCTCTTTGAACGGTTCATCTTTTAGGGTGTAGTGCCACCACTCCTCGGCGTAGTTTGTAAAGCCGTTCTCCTCCATCACCTTTTTTAGATCCATTCGGTTTTTATACTGCTCTTTTGTCACCGCGTCACTGTCGGTATGCGAACGCGGATCAAAAAAATCAAAAGGCGTTCCCATGTCGAGCCCCTTGATGGTCAGGTCGAGTGTACTGCCGCGGCTATGACCTGACTTAGCCGCAATATAGCCCTCTCTGAAAAGATCTTTTTTGTCCACATTGGGGTAATAGCTGCTTTTCATCTTCGTCTCATCCAGCGCTTTAGCCCAGCGGACAAAATGGTCAACAGCTCTTTGCGGTCGGTAGCAGTCAAACACAAGCAGAGCAAGCCCCTCTTGCTGGAAACTCTGTTGGACTTTGACAAGTGCCGCAGCCGCCTCATTGCTCAAGTAACAGAGCGGTGCATGATAGCCATCGATAGATCTGCCGATAAAGTTATCTTCTGTTGCATATCTCATCTCAAATTCTATAGAGGGGATGTGACGGTTGACATTGGTAAAGGCATCATATTTTTCGCTGAGACCGGAGTCGGCAAGTGCCAGCAGTGCAATAATGAGTGCAATTAAAACTTTCATGAAACTGCTTTCTAGGAGATGGTGTAGTATACTTCAATAAAGTTTTACATTAAGGCAGACAATGAGTATTCGTTCATGGGCAATCAAGGTAGAGAATAAAAAGGTGTTAAATACATTGATCACAATGGTGGAGAAACAAGAGCTTGAAGAGATCTTTCTTTGCGAGATCACTGAAGACAATGCCGTGGCAAATGGCTTTAAAAAAGGCAATAAAATAGCGATCGTAGCCAACAAAAAAGAGGCGGTGAAAGGTAAGTTGCAGGCTCTTGGACAGTGCGTACTTTTAGATGACCTGGAAGATGAGATGTTTGACATCGACGAAGATGGGGCAGCACTCAAGGGTGTCCGCTACCCAGAATCAGAAGACGATGAGTTGGAGATGCTTCAGAGCCTTAGCTAATCAGCACGCTTTTTTCTGTCAAAAACAAGTACAGCTGTCAGGGCACTGAACGCGCCAAAAAAGACGATGGCATAGCCGGTAGGCAGGTCGAGATAAAAAGAGGCCGTTACCGCTGCTATACCAAAAGTCGAGCCGGAGACAAGTGCTATGATATAAGGCTGAAATCGGTTTTGGACCAGTGCGATCAGGGCCGGTGCGATCAGTAAGACAAAAACGACCAACACACCTGCCAGTTGTACCGATGAGGTGACCGTGACCGCAAGAAGGGTGAAAAAGAGCATCTCATAGATCACCCCTTTTGTTCGCGGAAGTACAAATATCAAGAGCAGCCCGATAAGGGCATAGATGAGTGTACTCTCCAGAATACTCTGTGTCGAGGTAAAGAGAATATCGGCGGCGAGGAGTTCACGAAAATGCTCCATCCCCTCAGGACTCTGGCTCAGGACTATCATAACGCCGCTGGCGCCTAGAACATAGACCAGACCGATAAACGCTTCAATGTACCGCAGACGCTGTACACTGAAGGCGATCAGTGCAGCGGCTATCAGTGCAAAGCCGAGTGTCCAGAGATAGAGATACTCCGCATGAAAGAGCCCCACACTGATAGCAGAACCCAAGGCTGCGATCTGTCCGATAGCAAGGTCGGTAAAAATAATACCGCGCTTGATAATACGCAGGCCAAACCAGCTATGGATGGCAACGAGGACAACGACTAGAAAACCTACGGGTCCAAGAATCTCTATCATGGCAGTGTAATACGCTTTATCATGGTGTCATAAAGCTTCTCAAGCGTGTCCGCTTCATGGACGGCATCAACATCGTGCGGCATCAGAACCTCTTTCGCCCCCGTTTTTTCAGCGATATAGTGTGCTGTTTTCGGGCTGTGGTAGACATCTTGCAAAATAAGTTTTACCTCTTGTTCCTTCATCATCTGTATGAGTTCAAGGGTGTGACGTGAGGATGGGTTTATCCCCGGCAACGGTTCGATATTGCCAACGCTTACTAGCGCGTAGCGGTTGATAAAATAGTTGAAAAGTTCATGATACTGGAGCAACTTTGTGCCTGCAAAAGGTTTCATCACTGCGTCCCAGCGTGTCAGATTCGCTTGCCACTGCTTTTCAAAAGCCGCGGCGTTGTTGCGATACTCTGCCGCATGTTCGGCATCCAGCAGTACCAGCCTATCAGCGATCGCATTGGCGAGTATCGGCATGTAGTAAGGGTCGGTGGCATAGTGCGGATTGCCGTCAGGGTGGATGTCACCATTGGCGCGGCTCACTGCCGTCGGTTTGTTCATAAGTGTCACAAACTGGCTGAGGTCTAAAAACCCCTTTGTTCCCGGTTGTATGTGGGCGTTATTCGACTGACGTATCAGCGGCGGCATCCAACCGATCTCAAGCCCAGCGCCGTTAATGATGAGCAGGTCGGCTTGTGCGACCTGACGTATCAGTGAGGGGCGCGGTACGACAAAGTGCGGATCCCAATTGCCCTTTGCCAGGGTGGTGATGTTGACATTTTCGCCGCCGACTGTTTTAGTGAGTGCGGCGATAAAAGGGTAGCTGACAGCGATATTGATCTCAGCCATGAGAATATTACTGAGTGCCAAAAGTGCTAGAAGTATTTTTTTCATTATAAGACCTTAAAACGAGTGTGCGCCATGCGAACCGATGGCGAGGTTGACTTCGAGAATAAAGGTGTTGATGTCCTGATTCTCACCTGTTGTTACGTTGTTGAAGGCTCTGTTATGGGCATATTGGGCACGGATCCGTGAGAACTCACTCGGATTGTATTCGGCCATCACCGTGTAACGGTTTTGTATTTCATTGGGATCACTCTGTCTGCTGTCATGGAAGATGGTGTCAAAACGAAGGCCGGTTCGCCAGTTCTGATCATAGGCATAGACCAGTTGTGAGTAGGCCCCGCGTTGTGTGTAATCGGCAGAGATGGAGGTGTTGGTATCATCACCCTTGGCGTCACGTTGCAGCACTTCACTTTGCCAGCTCAGATAAGAGTAGCTGTCGAAGTAGTTTTTGACAAGAAGGTCCGCGCCGTAAATAGTTGTCGCACCATCAAAAGAAGCCTCTTCGCTTTTTGTTGCGCCGTGTGCCGCGCTCAGACCGAAGAGCACAGAAGCGTTGGCGATGTCAAAGGAGTTTTTGAGATAGCCGATATAGAGTGCCGGTTCATTGGATGCGACCACCTCTTTGCTTGATGTCGCGTCTGTAAAGGTCTGATTCACAAAACTTCCCTCTTCTCCGCTCTGCATCATCTCGACACCGGCCATCATATACCAGGGTGTCGGTGCGAGCCACTGAAGCTGGACTCCGGGATGGTTTAACCCCTCTGGTGTCAAAAATGCGTTATAGACAAGCGGGGCATCAGCAAAATCCCAAACGTGCTGGTGCTGTTTATTCAGACGGCCGAAACTCGACTTGAACTTGCCCCCTTTAAGTTGTAGGGAGTAGGGCATAGAGGTGGTCGTAAAGTAGGCCTCTTCGATCTCGACACCTTCGACATTAAAATGAAAGACGCCATCAAGTGTAAAGAGCTGATCCACGTCAGAGTGCAGAGAGAGCTCCGCGTAGTTGAGGTTAAAACCGCTGTTGGTGTTAAATTCGTTGTAGTCGCTTAAGCTGGAACCGGCAAGTGTATAGTTGTCCATATCCGCATCGGTAACACTGCGATTGACGTAGGAACCATCGACGATCAGTGCAATATCGGGGACAAAAGCACTTTGATTAAAGCTGGAACTGTAGTTGGTATAAGACGATGACTCAGCACTGAGCAACAGTGGCAGAAACATCGAACCCAAGATGATTTTTTTCATAGATTCTCCATAAATAGACGACACCTTTTTAGGGTTGTCAAATTGTGTTGTAATAAAAGATTGTTTTAGAGTGGGGTAGTTATGAAAAAAGAGGAGGTGCCTGGGAGCCTAATGTTGTTTTGTAGCGGTGCAAATACTGGTTTGCTAGTGATAAAACAGGTGCATAATCAGCGGCGCTTACCGCCTTAAGTGCAGTTGTCTCCGGTAAAAGGGCACTGCTGTGCTCTGCTGTTGTGCAGACCTGACAATCACTGCTGTTGTGATGCGGCAGCAACTCGTGCAGCGACGTTGTCAGGGTGCTGATGATAAATAGCAGTGCTAATAGTGTATTAATTCGTCGTTTCATCGATGGAAGTTTAACATATTTTGCAGCTGATTGAGCTCTACCTCTGTGCTTTTATCGGTTGACAACACATAGTAAATAAACAAAAAAGTCGTTTGATGAAAACAGAGGAACCATTAATATATAAGAATTTCAGATATAAACACGCAATCGAATTTACTGTATAACGGGCTGCTCTTTTAACAGATAAGTAACACACTTTGGATATATTACAACGAGAAGGAATGATAATGCGAATTTTAATGCTTGAAGACAATCCTCAGCTTTCACAACTGGTCAGCGCGTACTTAAGCCAACATTTTATTGTTGACGCACTTGCTACGCTTGAAGTCGCCAGTGATTATATTGATCAGTTCTCCTATGATGTCGTTCTGTTAGATAGAGATATCAACGGCTTGGATATTGGGATGTCATTGATAAAAAAGATCAAAGAAAAGAACAGTCAGACCGGTGTGATTGTGATCAGTGCCTATGATTCGATCGCTGATAAGATCAGTGGGCTGAACCTTGGAGCAGATGACTATCTGGATAAACCTTTTGACAACGATGAGCTGTTAGCACGGATACATGCTCTTGCAAGACGCAACCAAAACTTGACAGAGGTCGACCTTAATGGGTTGCTGTGTGATATGGGTCTAAAACAGCTTCAATATCGAGGTGAAACAGTCGCATTGACACGTAAAGAGAGTGACCTCTTTTTCTACCTGGTTAAAAAGAGGGGGTCTATTGTCTCGAAAGAGGAGCTGCTTGATGCGCTTTATTTGAATCCGCAAAACATCTCATCCAATACGATAGATGTGACGATAGGGCATGTGCGTAAAAAGCTGCCTGTACAGGTCATCAAGACGATTAAAACACGAGGGTATACGATTGAATAAGCCTAGAAGCCTACAATTTTCTATTGTTTTGTTCTTTGCCGTCAGTATTATTGTGACCTTTTTAATGTTGGGGTTCTATGTCGTCTATAATTACAATAAAGAGTTAAGTACAAATCTGAAAAATTCACTGACGGTTATGGCTGAAGATGTTGTTCGTCACGAGCTGTACAAAAATGACCCTGAAAAAATCAAAGCCAGTTTTCACTTGTTAGAGGAGTACCATGAAACACCGTTTGTCGCTCTTTTTGATCGGCTCACATTTTCGATTCAGGATCAAAAGCCTGTCAATGAGAAGGTCTGCAGTGTTGTCAAAAAGTTGCCCGATGACCGATACCTCGTTGTCAGTTCCGGTCGGGATGCTGTGCAGAACAAGTTACTGGCTTTTATAGTAAAACTACTGTTGGTGTTTGGTCCGGTCCTGCTCTTGTTTATCTTGGTCTTTGTCTATTTTTTGAATCGTCTGTTTTTACCACTTCGCTGTCTTGTCCGTTTTTGTAAAGAGTCATCTTCAGAAAATGGAAGTATGCCTTTGTGCAACGGCAGCAGTGAAGTCAATGATCTAAAAGAGGCGATCATCGGACTGCTTGAGTCAAATCATACCCTCTGTAAACAAAAACAGGATATCTTTAAAGAGGCTGCTCATGAGATCAAGTCGCCTATTGCCATCTTGAAAGCACGTTTGGCACTCTTTAAACAAAATGATAAATATGAGAAAGTGACATTTGTCCAAGAGAGTGAAGATGATATCAAAACTATCAGCAACAAACTCCGTGAACTGCTTTTTTTAAAAGAGATCGAATGGGATATGAAGAAACAAAAAGAGACCATTTCGATGCAGGAACAGTGTTCGATGATGCAGCAAGCATTTAAACCTATCTTGGAGAAAAAAGGTCTGACAATGGTCTCGAACTGGGAGGAGGACTTTACACTCTCCGTCCATAAAGAGGCGATGCAGAAGGTGATGCAGGCTGTTTTTGAAAATATCTTTATGCATACAAAGAATAACTCGACCATCACGAACTATGTGGACACAGCACATCGCCGTCTGTACATTGTCAACGAGATGGGAGACAAAAGTGATGAGACACTTTTTAGCTCATTTATAGGTTCTAAGCTGATCGAAAGACTGGCGGATAAACTGGACTATACGTATGATCTTGAAGAGAGAGAGGGGAAGTTTTATACAACGATTGTGTTTAACTTATCTGAACAAAAGTGTGAGATATAGAGGATAGATTGTAAAGAAGAGTGCCAAAGGAAATTTGGCACTCTCTGTGTATAAATACTAGTTAAAGTATTTTGAGACATCTTTTTCGACTGCACCAGGTACGGTCATAATACCCATAAACCCGCCAAGATCAAGAAGCGGATAGCTGATAGCGATCATATAGTCTGCACGCAATGCTGTCGCTTTGTTGTCTTCAACCAAGATCATCCAAGGCAAGATACCGGCATTGTGTGCACCGATCTTGTCAACAAACTTCATTGTACGTCTGTTCAGGTTTACACCATATAACGTACGTCCTTCACCGACTTCAAGTTTAAAAACCAGGTCTTTTTTCTTAGCGCTGTCCATTTTGGCAACAAGGTCTGTTGTCGTGCCTTCACCTGCAACGATCTGGTCCTGGTAATACGGGCGGCCGATCATAAATTGATAATCAGCCAGACCGTTGTAGCTCCATTTGTCTGCAGAGAGTTGAAGATCACCAAATGCTTTGTGTAAGTCATCAAGAAGCGGCTGCTCGTCACCCAGTTTGTACTCCTCTTGTAAAAAAGCTTTTGTAAAGTACTGCGGATTAGAGATACGTGTCGTATTCCCTTCCGTATCGACTAAGACACGCAGTGCCCCTGCCAAGAAACCACGGCCCGGCTTGTCAGCTAACCCCTTTAAGTAGTCATTGGTAAAAACGATACTTTTAAGCTTCGCTTTACCAACGGTGTCAACAGCGACGATCTCAAAACCTGCACTCGTCAGTCTAGACGTAACGTCATCAGTGCTCATCAACGGTGCGACCAAATAGGTACTGACTTCAGCAGGCCCGGTGTAGCCTGGCGTCGCCTCTTTGGAACTACAACCGCTGAACATCATGGCAGCTGCTGCCATAAGTGCTAAAAAAATGTGTTTCATATATAAATCCTTGAATGTTAAGATGCGCCATTATCTACTATTAAAATGAAAAAATCATGAAAAAATCACAGATTTGTCATATAAAATTATTTAGACTGAAAATCCTTGCCAGATCTGTCGCCGAAACAGCGAGAATAGTTATCTTGATATGCTTTAGAC
>JAQIBF010000132.1 GCA_027859195.1 Helicobacteraceae bacterium | reverse complement strand
AATGAGAACAATGTTCTGACAGAACTGATTCAAACAGGCAAGTACGATATGCGAAACAAAGCCCTTATCGCCACAACGTCACCTGCGATGGATATCTTGAAGTCATCAAATGTTGAGCGCGTTCTCTACACTCTTTTCGGTGCAGAGCGTACGAAAGAGCTGATGGCGGAACTTGACAATAACAAGTTCTATCAATTGACTGCAGATGAACTCAGCGCCGTGCAAGAGCTTTTTGTTGCTGACTATTGCAGTGGTGATGAAGGTAAGGCCTACATCAAAAAGGTGTTTAAAGAAGAGGGTTACCTTATGGACCCGCACACTGCTACCTGTTTAAAAGCGTATGATACGTGCTGTCCTAAACCGCTTAAAAGCATTATCTACTCAACAGCTGAGTGGACTAAGTTCTCTCCAACGATTGCCAATGCATTGACCGGTGAGGTCGATACACAGGATATCGATGCACTCAAATCAATTGCGAAAGAAGCAAATATCGAGATCCCGGAGATGATCAATGGGCTTTTCAACAAAGCCATTGTGCAAGACACGGTTATTGAAAAAGAAGATATAGAAAAAGAGATATTAGCATTTATTTAAGGAGTTATATGAAAGATTTAGAGTTAGACGGAAAAGAACTTTTTATAGGACTTGCAATGGTATTGCACAGTACAGGCAGTAACATCAAAGAGGGAAAGATGAGTTTTGATGAGGCTCGTCCGCTTTTTGTCGATGTCCTGCCGGCCATCTCAAGAATGATCCTTGAGGACCATAGTGATGAAGAGATGATCGACGCTGCCAAAAAGATGGGCGAGCTTTTAACTGAAGTAGCAAAAGATCAGAAAATTACGATTACAGAGTAAACCGTAACCTTTTTATCGGCACCGGTCCGTGCCGATTACCAGTAACACCTTCCATACTACTCACTTGCATCATTTTTTTTCAATGACATATGATTTTCCATATTTTTGATCTCCTGATCTCCGTTGATTAAAATATCTGGGTCAGTTATCAGCTTAGACTTTTTGATTTTTTTAGGATAGTCGATCTGTGAAAGTATATGTTTGATGCAGTTGATACGTGCCGATTTCTTATTGTCGGCATGAATAACGGTCCATGGTGCGAACTCGGTATTGGAAGCAAGCAGCATAGAATATTTGGCAATAGTATATTTGTCCCATAGCTTTTGAGACTTGTGATCAACAGGCGACAGTTTATACTGTTTTAGCGGATCTGTTTTACGTTTTTTAAAACGGCGCTGCTGTTCATCTTTTGAGACTACGAAATAAAACTTTAAAAGGATTGTGCCGGAGTTGACAAGCATACGTTCATATTCCGGGACTTCATGTAAAAACTCTTTATGCTCTTCTTGTGTACAAAAGCCCATAACAAGTTCGACACCGCCGCGGTTGTACCAGGAACGGTCAAACAGGACAATTTCAGACGCACTTGGCAGATGATGTGTATAGCGCTGGAAGTACCACTGGGTCTTTTCAGTGTCAGAGGGTTTTTCCAGGGCCACAACGCGGGCGCCACGTGGGTTGAGATGTTCTGTAATGCGTTTGATCGTCCCGCCTTTACCTGCTGCATCACGCCCTTCAAAGATCATGAGCAGTTTAAGACCTTTCTCTTTAATATGATTTTGCAGTTTCAGCAGCTCGATCTGCAGAGTGCGAAGCTCTTTTTCATACTCCAAAACCTCTTTTTTGACCCATACAGGGACTTTCTTTCCATTCTTGTTGCGTTTCTCTTCGTCTATCTGTTTGACGCTCTCATCTTTTCGACGATCTGGATGTATGTTCTCTTCCAAGACTTCGCCATCATCTAAATTTGTTCCCACAATATCACGTTTGGTACCCATGCAGATCCTTTAGTACAGTACTTATACTCCATTGTAGTATCGGTTGTGTTAAAAAATTGTAAAGAGCAGAAGCTGCTCTTAAAAAGATGTTTGGATCAGCGCATCAAGCTTAGTGGCATCATCTGTGTTGGCAAAGCAGCTCTGAAGTCCACAGATCATAAATCCATCAGCTTCATTGCTTGCATATCGTTTAGTGTAGGGATATTGCGTCTTTGTTAATGTTAATGCGTTCGCTTTAAGCAGTTCCCCTTTACCTTTAATAATACGGTCTTCTTTCAGGTAACGGAAGGTCTGATCCATAAGATATGGAAAGTATATTGGTGTTTTAGACAGTTTTTGAGAATAGTACTCGAGTGTCTTAAACGCAAAGCGTCTGTATTTGGTATCGACAAAAGCGCCTAAAGTGAGAAGCAGGTCCACAATAAGGCCGACAGAACCCGGGTAAGAGCTGTCTCCGATGTCAGCTTCGGTCACAAATTCGCCTTTAGAGAAGTACCAGCGTCCATCTTCATAATAGTTTGTCAACGCCGTGTTTGCAAGCTGTTGGGCAAGGATGAGATAGTGCTCATTAAACGTGGATTCGTAGGCTTTGAGCAAAGCCCGTCCGAGATAGGCATAGTCCTCCAAAAAGGCTTCAACTTTTGGCTCTTTATGGATGAGTGCCGAATGGAATAGTTTCCCATCAATGAACATGGTCTCTAGAAGCTTGTCAAGATGAAGGGTTGCTTTGTCAAGGTAATGCTCATCGATGTCAGAAAGTGTAAACAGAGCAGAGATCATCATCGCGTTCCAGGAGACTTGTACCTTCTTGTCTATAAAGGGATAGACTCTTTTTTGACGCAGGCTATGTAGCAGTGACATGACATCATCGAACCACTCCGGGCGTTCATCTACTGTGAGTCGAAGCACATTTTGTCCTTCAAAATTCCCCTCTGGCGTGATGGACTGTGTTTTCACGATCGACTCTATTTGCTCTTGTTTGTAACCATTTTCGCTCAATAATGCTATAACATCAGTAAACTCATAGACAAAGTATTTTCCCTCTTCTCCTTCCGTGTCCGCATCGCTGGCTGAATAGAAGAGATGATCTTCTGCCATCGTCTCAAGCATAAAGTCTGCGCTCTCTTTGGCCGTCACTAAAAAACGTTGGTCATCAAACTGTAGGGAAGCCCGTGTATAGAGCTCTATGAGGAGCCCGTTGTCGTAGGTCATCTTCTCAAAATGGGGTACTAACCATTGCTGATCTGTCGAATAGCGGCAAAACCCACCTTCAACCAGGTCATACATCCCGCCAAGGTGCATCTGTTCGAGTGTGAATCGCACCATCTCTTTGATCTTATCATCTTTATTGATCACGGCGATGTTAAGCAGGGCTGTCAAGGTCGATACATGGGGGAACTTTGGTGCCACTGAAAAACCGCCGTAGGCTTTTTCATAATTATGGTCTGCCTGTTTGACAAAGGTGTCAGCAATCTGGAGTTGCAGCTGCGTCGCCTCTGTCGGTTTGTCTGCCGGGCGGAGAAAACTTTCTATCTCATCGGCATTTTGAAAAAGTTTAGGATCCCTTTCTGCGACTTTAGTCCCGATGATCTCGGTCAGTTCTTGAAAGCCCATCATCTGTCCCTGAGGTTTCGGGGGAATATAGGTACCGGCATAAAAAGGTTTGTTTTCAGGGGTACAGAAGATAGAAGTCGGCCATCCGCCTGCACGACGGTTCAAAAGCATGTGGACCTCTTGGTAGTGTTTGTCGATGTCGGGGCGCTCCTCTTTGTCGACTTTGATACAGACAAAGTGCGCATTCAGATAGGCTGCGATCTCTTCGTTCTCAAAGACCTCATGCTCCATGACATGACACCAGTGACATGAGCTGTAGCCTATAGAGATAAAGATCGCTCTGTTCTCTTTTTTGGCTTTGTCAAAAGCTTCGTCACACCAAGGATACCAATCGACAGGGTTCTCTTTGTGCTGCTGCAGGTAAGGGGAGTCTTCTTTGTAAAGTAAATTAGCCATAGTAAAATCTTTTATTGTAAAGTAGTCATGAGAATAAGATATTCGGGCTTAAAAGGCTTTAAAATATTTGAGGATTGTCTCTTCCTGAAGTATCAAAGGTTTGTTTTGACACTGTTTATATAGAGAACTGACCGATGGGTAAAATCCTTATGATGCTTTTTAACAAGCGAGGCAAGATGATAAACTTACTTTCATTCTTTATTCTCTGTCATCCCTTTCTATTAAATAGTTGCAAGTATCAACAAGATAAATTGATTTATAAAGTGTGTATAATCACACGATTATTAACGCGTAATAGGAAAGATACGAATGCAGGATATAGAAAATATTGAACTGGAATTTTTAAAGCTTGAAGACGCTCAAGAGTTAAAAGAAGCCATGATCATGTCATACGATACCTTGACTGACGCCTATTGGAAAGAGAGCGAGATCAAAGCCCTTATTGAAAAGTTTCCAGAAGGTCAAGTTGTCATAAGAATTGATGGAGAAATAGCTGGAGCTGCGCTCTCGATAATAGTTGACTATGAGAGATTTGCACTGTATCACACCTATAGCGAAATAACTGGAAATTATACGTTTAACACACACACCGATAGTGGGGATATGCTCTATGGAATCGATGTGTTTGTCAAACCACGATTTAGAGGACTTCGTTTAGGTCGTCGTTTATATGATTACAGAAAAGAGGTATGCGAGAAACTCAATCTTAAAGGTATCGCTTTTGGCGGAAGAATTCCAAACTATCACAAATATGCCAAAGAGATATCACCTAAAGAGTATATTGAAAAAGTAAAAAGAAAAGAGATCCATGATCCTGTTTTTAACTTTCA
>JAQIBF010000047.1 GCA_027859195.1 Helicobacteraceae bacterium | reverse complement strand
ATCTATAAATATATGCGCTTGTCTTCCGGGGGTAAAAGCGTGGCCATCGCTTTGGGCGGACAGCAGTTGAATCATAACAGTGCAACGACGCAGGAGAAGGTGCTTCTAAATGTTGTTGAAGAGATGTCGATCGCCTCGGGTATCTCTATACCTACGGTCTACCTCTTGGATGAGAGCTCTATTAACGCCTTTGCGGCCGGGATGACACTCGACGATGCGGTGATAGGAGTTACCCGGGGCACTGTTGAAAAGCTTGACCGGAATGAACTGCAAGGTGTGATAGCGCATGAGTTCAGTCACATCTTTAACGGGGATATGCGGCTGAATTTGCAGCTGACCGCAACCCTCCATGGCATCTTGCTGATCGGCCTGGTCGGTCGGTTTATCTTGCGCTCCATGTCCAGATCGTCGCACAGAACAGGCTCCTCCGGGAACAAAAAAGGCAACGGTGGTCTTTATTTCCTTCTTGTAGGAGCAGGTCTCTTTCTTATCGGTTATGCCGGTACTTTTTTTGGCTCGATCATCAAAGCCAATGTGAGCCGGAAACGAGAATACCTGGCCGATGCAACAGCGGTTCAGTACACCCGTTATCCTCGCGGTATAAGCGGTGCATTGAAAAAGATCGCCTATTACAGTTCGCATTTAGAGGCCCCGGCGGCAGGCACCTACAGCCATCTCTATTTTGCAGAGGGTGTCGGCTCTTTTTTCAGCTCTTTGATGGCCACCCATCCCCCCTTGGAAGATCGTATTAAAAAGATAGAACCGAGATGGAGCGGACGTTTTCCAGACTACTCCAAAACAGAAAGAAGTGGTGTAAAAGAGAGTGACAGCAAGCGAAAAGAGAGCGACAAAGCGGCACAAAAAGCAAAAAAAGAACAGATAGCGCAAGGTGCGATTGCGGCTGCGATGATGCGTGTCGGACAGATCAAAGAAGAAGAGATCGAGCAGGTACAAGAGGATATAAAAGCGCTTGACAGTAAAATCGCAGAGCGTCTCAGCGATCCTCTTGGTGCACAAGCCGTCATCTTATCTCTTCTCTACGATGCCGCATACAAAGAAGAACTCTTTGCGGTTGTGCAAGAGGAAAATCCTTATCTCTTGTTAGAATTTGCCAGTTTTATGCAAGAAAAACATACAGCATTGGAAAAACAGAGTGCCTTGATCGTCTCCTTGAGTATGAATGCGCTCAAAAGCCTCTCGATGGAGCAGTATCAGCGTTTTAATAAAATCGTAGAAGCCTTTGTCACTATTGATAAAGAAGTATCACTCTTTGAGTGGAGCCTGCAATACATAATCCAGCGTCCTGTTGAGATGCACTTAGGGATTCGAAAGGTACCTAAAAGCATGCACACGCATATCGGTGCGATCAAAATGGAAGTGGAGATCCTCTTTTCTATGCTTGTTCAAGCGCAGTATGATGATGAACTGGAGGCCGAAGAGGCTTTTACTAAGACAAAAAAGGCTATTAAAGCCGGTGCCTTACAGTATCAGCCACGCGATTCCATTACCCATGAACTGTTTTTACAATCAGTGTTAGCCATAGAAACTGCCAAACCGGCTATCGCAGAGCGCATCTTTGAAGGGGTCCTGCACAGCATTAAAATCGATGGTCAGGTTTCAGAGACTGAAAATGCTTTTGTACATGCCATCGCGCAGTTGATGCAGGTGCCGCTCCCGCGTGAATTTAAATTACAGAAAGATCAAGATAAAAAAGAGGAACAATAAGATGAAATCAACAGAAGAATTGATCAAAGAGGGCGCAGATCTAAAAGAGGTTGAGTTGATGCTGACACTTGATGAACTCAAAGCGTATGGTGCCTATTGTCTTGAAAATGAGATTAAGTTTAATGACTGGATCCGACAGTTGGCGTATGACGCTTTGAATAAATAGTTCATTTAATCGATTTAAATTTTAGCAATAAAAAAGGAATATCTATGCTGCATCGTTTTACCTTTCTGCTATTGAGTCTTGCTATATTTTTATCCACTAACGTACTTGCATCAGACCAGAACAGCTCAGCAACCCGCATAGAAGTGATCATTACCGTTGCCGGGATACAAGAGACCGTTGCTTCTATCGAAAAAAGTTCACAGCAGATAGCCTTGTTGACGCAGCAACTATCGAACAAAGAGGACTTTACCAGTAAAGATCATGAACTTATTTCGGCCTTGACAAAAGCGCTGAATAGAAACGCGGATGCTATCAACAGTGTTGCGGAAGCATTGCCTAAACAGTTTGAAAAGGCAGAAGTCGGTATCAACAGTATGTTAAATGTTGCAAAAGTGAATGTGCAAGAGGTTGTCAGCAGCTCTAAACATGATCTTATCGATCCGACATTAAGGCGCATTGAGACACGGCTTCTTCTGTTGGTGCTGGTGATCGCGGCTGTTTTATTCGGCTTACTCTGGTTTGGACTATGGAAACTTCGTGCTATTGCTTCAATAGGATCAGAGACGATAGCTAATATCACCACTACTGTTCAGTCCCTAGAGAAGGTCGTTACGAAGGTAAACGAGTCTGAAAGATCAGCTCCGATCAGCGGCCGATAAAAGCCAAACTGTTGGCTTTTTCTTAACGGGTCTCATCTTAACGTTCATCTCTCCTTCCAGTCTGCCTTGCAGATGCCACGACACAGGGCTAAAGCCCCGTACAGGGAGGCACTAAATGCCGAGTCGTGAAAGAGCAAAGTGGTAACGTATTGATTAAAGTTAAAACTTCGTTTTAATCCCTGTTCGGATTGTTTGAATTCAAGTAGTTTGTCGTGTCGAAAATGCTTATTAATCGGGGTTCAAACAGGTGTTGGCGTCTAACCGCCAATTAGCCCGGAAGCCGATCAGTTTGTTGGTATGATGAGTTAATAGTGCCGGAGGGTATTGCCCTTTTCTTTTTTTGGTTACTTCTTTCTTTTGGGCACGCAAAAGAATAAAGGGCTAAAGCCCTATGCCGGGCGGAACTAAATTCCGCATCGTAAAAAAGTGACACCCTCGTGCTATGAAGTAATGAAAGAAGTTGATTGGTCTATAGAGTCAAAGTGAGATTAGTGAAGTTGATACTTTGTTGACCTCTCTTTCTTTTTTTACGCCGGAAAAAAAAGAAACAAAAAAACCTCTCGTGGACGGCTTCAGGCCCGACGGCTGTCGGGTACCATCCTTCCAGTCGTTCTTTCGCTAAAAAACGCACGGGTCACTGCGTTCAATGCGTTTTTTGGCCGCTCTTTCTCTCCTTCCAGTCTGCCTTGCAGATGCCACGAAAAGAGCCAAAGTGGTGACGCATTTATTAAAGTTAAAGCTTGTGCTTTAATTCCTATTTGAACAAACTCTCAGCAGTTAGTGCGTGAGTCGTATAAGTTTAAAGGACATTTTTTTAACTGCTTTAGACAGTGAATATTGATCTCTCAACAACAGCGTCTCTCTTTTTTTCTCGAAAATTATTTCTCTGACGCGACAGAGAAAAAAAGTTCGGCCAATCACAATTAGAAGAGCGAGGGAGCTTGTGTATAAGTCAAAAGTAGACTTCTAGTGCTATGAAGTAATTAAAAAAGTTTGTATGTAAGAGAAGGTACTGTTTTGTCGAAAAGATATCTTTCACATAAAGAAAAAGTCAGATAAAGAAAAAAGTATGATTGGAATGAAGGGGTAGGAGTAGACGGGGCGAAGCCCCGGTTGAGAAGGAGGATCCTTACAGATCACTCTCGTGTTTAGAAAGATACTCAGCAACACCGGCAGTGTCAGCTTTCATACCTTCGTCACCTTTGTTCCAACCCGCAGCACAAACTTCACCGTGCTCGTTAGTGAACAACATTGCGTCAACCATGCGGATCATCTCATC
>JAQIBF010000092.1 GCA_027859195.1 Helicobacteraceae bacterium | reverse complement strand
ATTCGTGATTCGTGATTCGTGATTCGTGATTCGTGATTCGTGATTCGTGATTATAGAAAGATGGCGCAGCTCATCTTAAAGCGAACCCGGAAAGGTTTCAGATTGGGTGCAGATTGTGCAAAATATTTAGCCGACAGCGATATCTTCTGTTAAGAAACTAAGCTGGGAACTTAGTTTTAAAACGTAAAGTCATATTTAGTAAAAGCTGTAGCTTCAAGTGCGTCGAGCGGTGAACTCCGGTGCAAGGTGCGCCGATACCCGATGGGGCAGGCCCAGCTGACACTTTTTATAATTCTGTTTTTAGAGCGGCACCATTCGACGCGTTTGAGACCAGCAGGCTGTAACGCTTCAGCCACTTAGACGTGATCTCTTTTTTTACCGGAACAAAATGAAGACGGCGTCGTTCAAGCTCTTCTGCATCAACGTTAAGCTGAAGCAGGTGTGTGTCGACATCAAGTTCGATCTCATCACCATCTACAATCAGCGCGATCAGACCGCCTTCTGCAGCCTCAGGGCTGACGTGACCGATACTTGCACCGCGTGTTGCACCGGAGAAACGGCCATCGGTGATAAGCGCAACGCTTTCACCAAGGCCCATACCCATGATCAGTGAAGTCGGAGCAAGCATCTCTTGCATACCCGGTCCGCCTTTAGGACCTTCATAGCGAATAACGACAACATTGCCGGCTTTTACTTTGTGACTCATAATCCCTGAAATAGCCTCTTGCTGTGAGTTAAAGCAGACAGCTGTCCCTGTAAACTGACGCATGTTCGGCGTAATTCCAGCCGTTTTTACAACGGCACCCTCTTCGGCAAGGTTTCCAAAAAGAATTGAAAGACCGCCGACCGGAGAGAAGGCATTTTCATTGGTATGGATGATATTAGTGTCTTTAATGTCGGCATCTTTGATACGCTCAGCCAATGTCTCACCGGTAACAGTCAAGACATTCGTGCGGAAGACATCCCCACGTTTGCTTACCTCTTTCATTACGGCGTTAACACCGCCTGCACGGTCAATATCGTCCATATGAACAGTAGAAAGCGATGGAGAGATCTTTGCGATGTGTGAGACCTGCTTGCCGATCTCATTGATCTGGGTAATGTCAAAGTCAACTTCTGCCTCTTTTGCGATTGCGAGAAGGTGCAGAACAGTGTTTGATGAACCGCCCATTGCCATATCGATGACAAAAGCATTATGAATCGCATCGGCATTCAATATATTACGCATCTTCCATTTTGGGTCTTCACTCTTTGCCATCTCAACGATACGTTTAGCAGCCACTTTGACCATCGCTATACGCTCTGGCGTCATTGCCAATACGGTACCGTTGCCCGGAAGGGCCACACCCATCGCCTCACATAGCGTGTTCATTGAGTTCGCTGTGAACATACCAGAACATGAACCACCGCTTGGACAAGCCTCACATTCGATCTCATATAGCTCGTCATCTGTCATGTTGCCTTCAGCGTGTTGACCGACGGCTTCAAATGCTGTCGCTAGATCGATAGGTGTACCATCAGCTTTATGACCCGCTTGCATAGGGCCACCTGAAACAAAGATCGTCGGTACATTCACACGAAGAGCACCCATCAGCATACCCGGAACGATCTTGTCACAGTTAGGGATACAGATCATCGCATCAAGCTTGTGCGCGTTCATAACCGTCTCGATCGAGTCAGCGATCAGCTCGCGTGATGGAAGAGAGTAGAGCATGCCGTCATGGCCCATAGCAATGCCGTCGTCAACACCGATCGTGTTAAACTCAAACGGAACCCCGCCTGCTTCGCGGATCGCCTCTTTGACAATACGTCCATACTCTTGAAGAAAGAAGTGCCCTGGGATAATATCAATATGCGAGTTAGCTACACCGATAAATGGTTTGTCGAAATCTTCATCTTTTAGACCTGTTGCCCGTAAAAGTGAGCGGTGAGGTGTTTTGTCAAACCCTCTTTTAATAGTATCACTGCGCATTGAGTACCCTTATATATAGATTATAAATGCGATTATAACAAATTTTTGGCCTCAAGTTTTAAACTTTTTACTAAATTTGTAATTTCTTTTCCAAAAGACTTTACAAGCCATATATTTTTTGCTATACTTCCGCCCTACAACGTCGGAGTGCGGGAATAGCTCAGCGGTAGAGCACAACCTTGCCAAGGTTGGGGTCGCGAGTTCGAACCTCGTCTCCCGCTCCATTTAATTTACATATATAAAAACTGCATGGCGTAATGAGTGATTTTGTCTCTTTAACGTAGATGAAATCATGGGTCTTTCCG
>JAQIBF010000163.1 GCA_027859195.1 Helicobacteraceae bacterium | reverse complement strand
TTTATACATAAGTGTCCTTATCTTCCCGGATAATTCACTTATTCTATCGCAGCTAACCTCTTTACTGATTATCCGCTTGTTGAATTTTTATAGTGTTGCACTTTAAACTTGAATTGGAGAGAGGAATTTGCAGTAGTCGCAATACCTCTGTTTATTCTAACCCTGTGAATACAATCATTGCAGCTGGTGTATTTTTATCTGCTTCGGTATTTAGGTTTTATCTATTGTTAGTTACTATCTTTACATGAAAGAAATATACGGTAGTGCAATCATGTTTTTCTACTTTTTGAAATGGCCGATCTTTATAGGTCTGCCAATTTTATACTATTTTTACGGGCTCAGCAACAACTATATATTAGACATTCTCTGGCTCTTGTGTTTGGGGCTCATTATCAAAGATTTTTGGACAATCTCCCGTGCTTCATAGCTTTACAGATATCTTCATGGGGTTAATTGAGGTACCCTTGGAATTTTTGACCCTGCATGGTATTTTTATTATTGGAGAGGTTCTCATTGTACTGACCATGCTCCACATGCTCTATCAAAGACGTTCGCCGACAAGTATGATCTCATGGCTTCTGATGATGATCATCGTACCCTATCTCTTTATCTTTATCTACTTCCTCATCGGTATACGCAAACGTCCTGCTAAAAAGCGCAAATCTTCACTTCATATCAAAAGTGTCAGTGAGAGTGCTGTCAAGATCAACAATATCGACGGAATCTTGCGTTCTAACGGTATTGCAGGTGTAAGTGAGTACAACAGCTTTGAACTTATCAAAGACAGTGTAAAGGCCTATAATATATTAATAGATGAGATAGACAATGCTTCAAAGAGCATTAGCATAAGTACCTATGTCTTTAAAAACGATACCGTCACTAAGAAGATCATCGAGCACCTGATAGAGAAAGCAGCACAAGGAGTTCAGGTACGGCTGCTCATCGACTCGCTTGGTTCCTATAAACTCTATTTCTTTCAGGGTCCGCTTAAAAGATTACGTAAAGCAGGATGCAAAGTCCACTTTTTTATGCCGCTTCTTCGCCTCCCTTATCAAAACAACATCAATCTGCGCAATCATCGTAAGATCTATCTATTTGACGAGACTACGTTGATAACAGGGGGGATGAACCTCTCAAATGAATATATGGGACCAACAAAAAAAGCCTATCAATGGGAAGATATCCTCTTTAAAACCCAGGGTGACGCCACCTACCAATATTCTCAGATCTTTGAAGCTGACTGGGCCTATGCTTACGGATCACCCCTGCGCGCCAGCACCCTGCCACACAAAAAGCTCTATGGTGATGCTTCTATCCAAGTGGTTCCTTCCGGACCTGATATCGAAGGTGATGCTCTTTTTGAGGTCCTTATCAGCGCTATAAACTCCGCTACAGAACGTATTTGGATCGTCACACCCTACTTTCTGCCCGATGAGATTTTGATGCATGCGCTGAAAATCGCAAAACACAGAGGGGTCGATATCAAACTCATCACCCCAAAACAGTCAGATCACATCATTGCCGACATAAGCCGAAGCTCCTATATGCGCGAACTCGAAGAGATCGGAATCGATCTGGTCTTATATAATGGTAAAATACTGCATGCAAAAGCCATTCTTTTTGACAGTGATACGCTTATGATCGGTTCCGTCAATATCGATAATCGTTCGTTGTTGCTCAATTACGAGGTCGTTAGCTTTGTCTATTCCAAGAGTATCATCAGCGAAATCGAAGAGTGGACAGATCGGTTTATCGCCAATGCAGAGAGACAAATGCCTATAGCTTCCAAACCCCGCAGAATTGCAGAAAACTTCATGCGTATTTTGGCCCCGCAGCTGTAAACTGAGTTATGCAGTAGAATGCCTTAAAGGATAGATTATTTTTACGCCACGAATATTTCCGCAAAGACTTCATCACCAAGAGCACGCGTTGCCACAACAGTTTTCCCTGCTCGTTTGGAATCTCCATAAAGAGAACCTGCGGTTAGGTTTTATAGGCAAGTTCAAAGAGTTGCTTCACGAATATCCGAGCGAGTTTCTACTCTTTCAAGAGGCCAAATACCCTAAAAAAAGCACCTCTGTTTTGGACGACTTTTCCTATGCGATGGCAAGTAATATTGAGACCTTTCGACATCTCTACGGTGTTGTGACCGCCTCTAAAGTCGCATTTGAAAAGATTGACTCCAACCTTTCACACCGACGTGAAATAGGTCTTATTACGTATAAAAGCATGCAGATCACGCAGCACAAACTTTCTAACGGTAAGATACTGCACCTAGTTAACATGCATGCTATTAATTTTGTTTCGATAAAGATCTTCACCAAAGAGTTGGAGAAGATCAAAATGGAACTTAAAATGTGTACTGGGCCAATGATCGTTGGCGGAGACTTTAATAACTGGACGCAAAAACGCATCAAGGCACTCGACGCCTTTCAACATGCACTCTCCTTAGAAAGAGCCGAACTGCATGAAAAACATCACATAAAACACATCTTTGCAAAGCCGCTGGACCATCTCTTTTACAGAGAGCTGACCCTTATACAGGCAAAAGCCATTGATACGCAAAAGATCTCTGACCACAACCCTATCTATGCAACGTTCAGTTGTATCTAGAAAATATAGAAATACACTGTTAAACCCGTTTAGACCTTAGATTTAGTGCAGGTTGTGCAAATTCTAAAGAAATAGAGAGATAAACCCGTTTAGACCTTAGAGTTAGTGCAGGTTGTGCAAAATGTTTAGCCGACAGCGTACACCTGTACGCCGAGAGCTAAACTTTTGTGCAAAATGCGCTGAAGCTAAGGTCTAAACGAGGCCGGACCAGAAATACTTTGCAATAACCACGATCAGGATAATACCTACCACGTTAAAAAAGAGCCCATACTTCGCCATTGTCCTGACATCCACCACTCCTGTCGACATAGCAATGGCGTTCGGCGGTGTCGCGATAGGGAGCATAAAAGCGTAACTTGCACAGAGTGTCGCAACCATCATAAAGAGTCGGGTGTCAATACCCGTCTGCTCTGCTACAGAGTAGATCACCGGCAGCATGATCGAGATCAATGCCGTATTGGAGGTTATCTCTGTTGTGAAGGTGATGATCGTCGCTACCGCAAACAGCAGGAGTATCGGAGCCAGCGTGGTCATATCCACGATGTATGAGGCGATTACGTCTGCCAGACCTGTGTCATCAAAAGCTTTTGCTATCGAAAAACCGGCCCCGAACAGCATCATGATGCGAAAAGGGATCTTGCCTTTATCCTCCATCCACTCAAGCAGACGAAACGGAGGTGCAAACAGCAGCAGACCGGCAGAGAGCAAAAGGACAGGTTCACTCATGCCTAAGCCGTCCCAATAGGGTTTGATCGGGGCATTGAGCAGAAGCAACAGCATCAATGAACCCAATATAAAGAGCACCTGCTTTTGCCCTTTAGTCAATGCTTGATGACCGATTTTTCTCTCTATCTTGACCCTGCCGACACCGATACTCAACACGGAGGCAACCACGATAAACATTATAATAGAGAGCGGTGCGACCATCCACATCCATTGAAAGAAAGGGATCGTCTCCATCCCTTTCTCCTGCATCACTCCCAGTAAGATAAGGTTCGGCGGTGTCCCGATAGGTGTCAGAATTCCGCCTATACTCGCTCCATAAGCAATGGCCAGAGCAAAACGGAGTTTAAGTTTAGGATCTTCTGAGAGGTAGAGTGCAATAGTAATAAGCAGAAGGGTTGTCGTCGTGTTGGAGAGAATAGAACTAAGCAGACCCGAGGTAATCGCTAAGGAGAAGATGATCCCTCTTGCCGTGTTTGGGAAGAACTGTAGGACTTTGTCTGCGATCCAGATGTGCAGACCTGTTTTTTCAACAGCAATGGCCAGTAAAAATCCCCCTAAAAAGAGGTAGATGATGGGGTGGGCATAATTGACAGTTGTCGCTTGTGTACTCAAAATCCCCAGGCTCGGAAAGAGGACAATCGGCAAGAGTGAGACAACACCTAGGGCTAAGCCTTCATTGGTCCAGAGCGTCACCAGGAGGACCAAGCAGCCGACTAAGGCCGACTGCTGAGTGGTAAGGAAAAACGAGACGGCCGCAAACGAGAAGAGACTCAAAATCAACGCTGTGACGATTTTTTTTATCTGCAGTTTCTCTTCTATCATCTAAGTCCTTAACGTGTTAAAAGATCTTGGAGACTTTTAAGAGGTTCTTTACCTTCCAAAATAGCATAGACTTCAGCAGCAATAGGAAGATAGATATCTCGATCAAGCGCAATAGTATTGAGCGCGTAAGCCGTTCCTATCCCTTCCGCCACTTCGCCCAACTCTTCGAGTATGACACTCTGTGACTTTCCGGCAGCCAACCCCAGCCCCACTCGAAAGTTTCGTGACATTGTCGAAGAGGCTGTTAAAAAGAGATCCCCTGCACCGCTTAGACCCAAAAAGGTATCATCTTCAGCCCCATAGTGTTTGCCAAAACGGTGCATCTCAATAAGACCGCGGGAGATCAGTGATGCTGCAGCATTATGGCCAAGACCTAACCCTTCCGTAATGCCCGCGGCAATCGCAATGACATTTTTATAAGCACCCGCAACCTCTGCACCCATGACATCACATGAGGTGTAGGTCCGGACTAATGTTGGGAAAAAAGTACCGAAATACTTGGCGACAGCTTCATTCTCTGCATTGACGACCAAGGCACATGGAAGACCTTGCATCACTTCAGCAGCAAAGGAAGGGCCAGAAAGGAATGCAAGGTTTGCAGGATCAACATGTTTCGAAAATATCTCATTTAAAAAACGCCCGGTTGAGGCTTCTATCCCCTTAGCCACTACCAATACCTTTTGGCCGCTGTATATAAAGTTCTCATCAAGCCAGCACGCCACCTGTTGCGCCGGAATCGCCATTACCAGATACTCTAGCTTTAAAATCTCTTCGAGTGAGACAAAGTTTTCAATATCCCGCTTTTTCCGCGAGGTGATATAGACCTCGTTTTCAGGATTTTGACGAAAGGCAAAGGCAAGTGCCTGCCCCCATTTTCCGGCTCCGATAACACCTATTTTCTTCACTTTGCCATCCTTTTAAAGTTCTCTATCTGCTCATAATATCCGATTATAACTAAAATATCCCCGACCGCCAGACGGTGTTTAGACCCCCGTGAGGTAAAGACAAACGAGGTTTGCAACGTTGTATCAACCACGGCAAGAATAATCAACTCATCCTCGACTTGGAGTGACACATCGTACAGTGGCTGATCCACCAGAGCAGAGCCTTCTTCAATGGAGATCTGCACGGTTTTCAATGCAGTCTCTTCACGAAAAATCTCATCAAGGATTTGGTTGACGACCGGTTTTTCAAGTAGCTCAATGATCAAGTCCGAGGTAGCCTGAAGCTTGGATATGACTTTGTTGGCACCGGCAAGGTGCAACGTGGACGCGTGTTCCTGTGTTGACGCCAAGGCGATCAGACGGGCCGCTTTCAGACCATCACGAAGACCAATGGTCAAATAGACATTTTCGGCATCGTCTTCTAGTGCGCAGATAAAGAGTGTCTCTTCCATGTTGTAGTGGTGAAAGGCATCCCAATTGTCATCCAGATCGAACAGTTCCGCTTCGAACCCCTCTTTAATCGCCTCAGCCACATTCTCTTCATGAAGGGCATAGACC
>JAQIBF010000150.1 GCA_027859195.1 Helicobacteraceae bacterium | reverse complement strand
TGCTGTCAACACGGATCGCCGAATCTATAACGACATTTTGCAATTTCGACACGATATTGAGCTGGAGAGGTCGGTTGCCCGGATAACGTCTGACCAAGCGGTAAAGTTCTTCTAAAAGTTCTGTACTTTTGTCCATACGAAGACGCAGTTTCAGCATCTCCGGCGGCTTCTCAACAATCTTGGTCACCACCCTCTTCGCCTCTTTTTTAACGGCGTCGAGCGTAAAGATCTTGACCACACTGATACGGGTAAACATCTCGGTATGGGTGACTTTCACTTTAAAGGCGACGGGCTCATCAAGGTCCATCTGTGCCAGCTGGTCTAGTTTGTCACTGAAAAGCATCATCTCAATATTGCCGTGGAAGTCCATAAGGTTCAAGATACCGAACTGGTTCCCTTTTTTAGAGATCTTCTTCTGGATCTCTTCGACCTTGCCGATAAAGATCGCTGTCGAACCATCGGTGATGTTGTCGATGTCAGACGAGAGCGTATAGTCAAGCGCATCAATACGCTCTCTAAAGTCATCCAGAGGGTGACCCGAGACATAGAAGCCCAGCGTGTCTTTTTCAAAGTCAAGGATCTCTTTGAGTCCAAACTCGCCCTCGTCTTTCAAGGTGAGTTCCACCGTCGAGATATCCTCATCATCGCCGAACAGACTGCCCACCGCATTTTTCTTCGCTTGCGAGGCATCTTTTGCTGTTTGGATGATCAACTCCATCTGGCCAAGAATGGCACGGCGGGAGAGTCCAAAAGCATCAAATCCCCCCGACTTCGTCACTGATTCAAAGACCCTTTTATTGACCTTCTGCGGTTCAATACGGTTCACGAACTCCTGCATCGAATTAAAAGGCCCCTCTTTACGTACCTGTAAAATAGATTCGACCGCAGACTCGCCGACACCTTTTATGGCACCGAGTCCAAAGAGAATAACATCTCTTCCATCTTTCACCGTAGCTGAGAATTCCAGCTGCGACATATTGATGTCCGGCGGCGAGAGTTCCATTCCCATACGCTTGACCTCATCGATATACTTGACGATCTTCTCGGTGTTGTCCTTTTCCGACGTCAGCAATGCCGCCATAAACTCTTGCGGATAGTAGGTTTTAAGCCAGGCTGTCTGAAAGGTGATCATCGCATATGCAGCAGAGTGTGACTTGTTAAAACCGTACCCTGCAAACTTTTCAATAAGATCGAACAGCTGAGACGCTGTTTTATAATCCAGTCCCTGTTTCTCGGCGCCTTTTGAGAATTCTTTGTTGTATTTGAGCATCTCTTCGACTTTTTTCTTACCCATCGCACGACGCACGATGTCTGCCCCGCCGAGACTGAACCCGCCGATGGTCTGAACGATCTGCATGACCTGCTCCTGATAGACGATGACCCCGTAGGTCGGTTTCAGTATCTCTTCGAGTGCCTCAAAGACATAGACGATCTCCTGACGACCGTGTTTACGTTCAATAAAGTCATCAAGCATCCCCGACTCCATCGGACCCGGTCTGTAAAGTGCCAAGACCGCAATAAGATCTTCAAACGTCGAAGGCTTGAGGCGCTTGTTCAGATCCTGCATACCGGAACTTTCTATCTGGAACATCCCGATCGTCTCACCTGACTGGATCGTGTCATAGACTTCAGCATCGTTCTCATCGATCTCGTGCCAGTCTATATCCCTGTCATAACGGGTCTTGACAAGCTTGATCGCCGCATCGATAACGTCCAGGGTCTTCAGACCCAGGAAGTCAAACTTAATAAGATCGACATCTTCAAGGTAGTTTAGCGAGTATTGTGTGACAAAGGTCGTCTCGCCGGAGGGCTTATAGATCGGTGTCTTGTACCAAAGTTCTCTATTTGAGATAACGACACCTGCCGCATGCATTCCGGCATTGCGTTTTAGTCCTTCGAGTTTTTTGGAAAATTCCCAGACCCGTGCTGCCTGCGGATCGGTCTCGATCAGTTCGCGGAGCTTCGGCTCTTTTTGGAAGGCGCCCTCTTTAAAGCTGTCACTGCCCTCTTTCCCTTTACCGTTTAGCGTAATACCAAGTTCGTCAGGAATGAGTTTTGCCATCTTGTCCGCTTGTGAAAGCGGCACATCCAAAACACGGGAAACATCACGGATAACCCCTTTAGCAAGGAGTGAACCGAAAGTGATGATCTGCGCAACCTGGTTACGCCCGTACTTCTCGACAACATAGTCGATTACCTCGCCGCGTCGTGCCTGCATAAAGTCCATATCGATATCGGGCATGGAGACACGTTCCGGATTCAAGAATCGCTCAAACAGCAGATCATACTTCATAGGATCGATGTCGGTGATGTCAAGTGAATAGGCTACAAGCGAGCCCGCAGCAGAACCCCGACCCGGACCGACGGCGACGCCCATCTCTTTGGCCTCTTTCACAAAGTCCCAGACGATCAGCATATAGCCGGGGAACTTCATGGAGTTGATAATGTCCATCTCGAATTCCAAACGCGCTTTATACTCTTCATGACGCTCTTGCGGGACATGTTTCAGACGATTTTCCAACCCAATTTTACAACGGTGGATAAAATACTCGGCATCATTTTTGTCCGCAGAGCTAAACCACTTTTTCTGTGTCTCTTTGTCAGCATCCTCCGCTAAAGAGGCATCGTCTTCGTAATTAATGTCCAGGTTTTCTCTTGCAGCATACTCCTGTGTAAACTTGAAGTTAGGCGGAATAGGATCACCCAATTTCAGCACCAACTGACACTTCTCTACGATCTCTTGGGTATGTTCTAACGCTTCAGGAATGTCGGCAAAAAGACGGGCCATCTGTTCTGGTGACTTGAGGTAGAATTCATGCACAGAGTGACGCATACGGTTTGGGTCATCATAGAGTTTATTCATCCCAATACACATAAAGGCTTCATGATACTGCGCATCACCCGGATAGGTGTAGTGGGTGTCGTTAGTCGCAACGATCTTAATATCTGTCTCGCGACTGAGGCGCAGCAGCTGTTCATCAATATAAAGCTGATCCCCGATACCGTGGCGCATCAGTTCCAGGTAGAAGTCATCGCCAAAGATCTCTTTATACTCCAGAGCAACACGCTTGGCCCCTTCATACCCTTCTGCCCCATTACGTACATTACGCTGGTTTTGCATGTTAAGGTGCCAATTGACCTCGCCTTGGAGACAGGCAGATGAACAGATAAGCCCTTCTGAATGCTCTCGAAGCTCTTTTTTGTTAATACGTGGGAAGTAGTAAAAACCGTCGATGTACGCCTTGGAGCTCAGGTACATCAGATTCTCGTACCCTGTTTGGTTTTTAGCATACAGACAGACATGAAAGCGCTGCTTAGTAGTTCGGTCCCCGATCTCTTCACCGTTATGGATGTAGCCTTCCATCCCGATAATAGGTTTGATCCCTGCTGCCGTCATCTGGTGCCAAAAATCAATCGCACCGAACATGTTGCCGTGATCCGTCATGGCACAGGAGGTCATACCCAGTTCTTTGACACGTGAAACAAGGTTCGTAATCTTGTTTGCACCGTCAAGCAGGGAGTATTCGGTATGGAGATGTAAGTGTGTAAAAGGCTGTACACTCATG
>JAQIBF010000064.1 GCA_027859195.1 Helicobacteraceae bacterium | reverse complement strand
CAGTTGAAGCCACGATGAAGTTGGGTGATAAGATATATGTCTATCAAGAAAAATTTGGTTTTTCGATCAAAGATCCATCCCCTCTCCAAATTGCCACGACAGAGATCGTTAATGTGGCTGTTGACCACGATGGCGATAAGGTTTACTTGGAAGACATCTCATCGTTGATCACATTTACAAAAAATACCGATGCAGCAGACAAAGAGATGATTACGCTTGTTATGAAGTATCAAGGTTGTTCAGAGGCCGGGCTCTGCTATGAACCATCTACAAAAGAGTTTGAAGTGGAGATTGAGACAGCTGGACTTACAGCTGAAAATGGGAATGTAACAGCAGCTAAAGAGATAGTTGTAGAGACGTCTGATGCATTCGGTGCGTCTGAAACAGATGAGATCGT
The DNA here is from genome assembly GCA_027859195.1 of Helicobacteraceae bacterium. Taxonomy (GTDB): domain Bacteria; phylum Campylobacterota; class Campylobacteria; order Campylobacterales; family Sulfurimonadaceae; genus Sulfonitrofixus. The sequence continues at coordinate 8,774 of JAQIBF010000064.1, read as the reverse complement.
TGAAGCACTAAAAGGTGGTTCTGTCTGGTCGATTCTAGCAATTTTCTTTGGTATAGGTGTGGTACTTTCACTAACGCCGTGTATCTTTCCAATGATCCCGATTCTGTCATCGATCATTGTTTCACAGGGTGAAGATATAAGTGCTAAAAAAGGGTTTATGCTCTCACTAGTCTATGTTTTAGCAATGGCTGTAGCGTATTCGATTGCAGGGATCTTGGCAGGAGTCTTCGGCGAAAATCTTCAGGTATTACTTCAAAACCCGTGGGCAATTGGCGGATTTGCCTTGCTCTTCATAGGTTTGGCACTTTCGATGTTCGGTTTTTATGAGATCGGTCTTCCTTCATCGTGGCAGTCAAAACTCTCATCAGCTTCAGACAGTGCAAGCTCTAAGGGCGGCTTTGTCGGTGTTGCTGTGATGGGCTTTTTGTCAGCACTTATCGTTGGGCCATGTGTCGCACCGGGACTGGCAGGGGCATTGATCTACATCGGTCAGACAGGTAATGCAGCTCTTGGCGGGGCAGCACTTTTTGTTATGAGTATTGGTATGGGACTTCCTTTACTGTTGATTGGTGCGGGCGCAGGTAAGTTTATGCCTCGTCCAGGCGGCTGGATGGATAAGTTAACACATGTCTTTGGTGCTGTTATGCTTGCGATCGCTATCTGGATGTTAAGCCGTATCCTGCCTGACAGTGTGACCATGCTGCTGTGGGCTATCTTCTTTATGTTCTCTGCAGTTTACATGGGCGCTCTTGAACCGTTGGAAGCAGGTAAACGCGGTTGGAATGCAATGGTTAAAGCCATTGGTGTTCTCTTCTTGATCTACGGCGGCTTGCTTTTCAGCGGTGCCTTAAGCGGTTCAACGTCTATGTTTACACCTTTGGATAAATTTACTAACAAGTGTGCAACGATTGTCCAAAATACAGTAGCAGCACAAAACAGATCTTCAAAATTCAAGATCATACACTCTAACGCAGAGCTTGACGCGATCTTAGAAAAAAACCCTGATAAAACTGTGATGCTGGATTTTGCGGCCGAATGGTGCAGCTCATGTAAAGAGATGGAGCATATTACCTTTGCCGATGCCGACGTAAAAGCAAAGATGTCAGAGTTTGTTTTGGTACAGGCTGATGTCACAAAAAACAGCGAAGAAGAGAAAGCACTGACAAAACGTTTTGGACTGTTTGGTCCTCCTGGTATCCTCTTTTTTAAAGATACTGTAGAGATAAAAAATGCACGAATCATCGGTTACCAGCCACCCGAAAAGTTTTTGGCACACCTGAATAAACTGTAAAATAGTATGAAATTTCTCTTCACTTTTTGTCTATTGGGCATAGTGACTCTTTTTGCTGCTCCTGACTGGGCCTCTAATTATGAAAACGCTTTTGATAAGGCAAAAGAGCAGGGGAAGGGCGTGATGATCATGCTCTCTAAAGAGCATTGCGATGCTTGTTGGTATATGGAAAACATTGTCTTGGAGGATGAAGTCTTAGTTGAGAAACTTCAGGAAAAGTTTGTACCGCTTTATCTTGATATCAATGATGACAATATCCATGATCTTGATTTTATAGGGACACCGACCTTTTATTTTATAAACAGCAGCGGAGAGACGATCAAACGCTTTGATGGTCTCTTAAATATAAAAGAGTTTATGGCTGCATTGATAGTGATAGAAGATATTGAACGAAATAACAAATAATCAGTTGTATAGCTATATGACGGTTTCCGTTACCTGTCAAAACGGTATGTACACGATCATCTAACGACTTATCCCAGCCTATAAAATCTCCTAATTACTAAAGAGAGACTCTCTCTACCGAAGTTTTAACTGTTATACTTGTCTTAAAATTCATATTGATACGCGATCTTTACCTGGTTCTCGATTTGCCGGTAAATCTCATTTTGAGAGTGACTTCCTTCGAAACTCAGTTTTTGATACACTTTGATATCGTAGTCCATTCCCAAATTTGTTTTGAGGATGGTTCCAAACTTTTCTGCACTGGGGCCAAACCCATTTGCTGCTGTGCACTCTTCCATAATAAAGCCTACCTTTGTCCCATAGTAAAATACAACATGTTGATTAGCATGGATCTGATGTTCGGCAATTAGAAGGGTGTAGCTGTTTGTAACGCCGTAAGCCGACTCGTGGTCAAGTTCGAAACTTTCGCTCTCAAGAACCAGGTTAGTACTTACATAGTCAGATTCAGCATATAAAAAAGTGGAGATAAATAAAAGTATTAGCAACAGTTTTTTCAATATAACTCCTTCATATAAAGCTTTTTGGCTTATAAAAGAGTGTACATCAAAATAATGTGAGAAATGTGTGCTTTATTGCTGCAGGAGTGAAGAGACAATGGTGTTCTGCTCTTCTCTTGTCAAATAAGCGTTCAGAGGCAACAGCAGCAGTTCATTTGCCAGTTTTTCACTGACAGGGAAGTCACCGACGGCATAGTCCATAAAGGAAAAGGCTTCGTGGAGGTGCAGCGGCTGTGTGAATGGAACCTTACTCTCAATACTCTTTTGTTCTAGACTAGTTAGAACAGCTTTGCGGTTTTGAAGACGGAGAGGATAGTAGGCAAAATTGCTCTCTTCATCAAGCAGCGGGAGTTTGATCGAACTCTTTTTTAGCGCTAAGGTGTAGTTGTCAGCTGCCTTCTGGCGGCGTTTGATCTCATCAGTGAAAATAGAAAGTTTAAAGTCGACGATGGCAGCCTGTGCCTCATCCATACAGGCTTCGATACCGATAGATCGATAGGTGTCACCATCTTTTCCCTGGGTACGCAGTTCTCTCGCCTTAGCTCGCAGATCACCGTCCTCTATGAACAGTGCTGCTCCATTACCCAAGCCGTTGAGCGGCATGTCCGGGTCAAAAGAGGTGGTTGCCAGTTTTGAGAGCTGGCACGATGGTCTGCTGTTTTGACGTGAACCAAAACTCTCCGCTGCGTCTTCGATGACACAGAGGTCATGTTGAACCGCCAAGGCGTTGATACTTTCCATGTCGGCGCAATTTCCAAAGAGGGAGACGGGGATAATAAACTTTGTCCGCTCCGTGATCGCATCTTCTATCTGTTCAACATCAAGCGTAAAATCAGTTTCATATACATCCACAAAGATGACCTTGGCCCCCATAAAAAGTGAGGCCTGAACAGCAATACCGGAACTCAAAGGTGAGGTTATGACTTCATCACCGGGTTTTAATCCAAGTACCATAAACAGTAAAATAAAGGCATTGAACTGGGTGTTGCAGACAATGGCGTCTTCTGCACCGACATAGGCTGCAAGGTCTTTTTCAAGCTGAGGAATACTTTTTGTCTTAGAACTGTTGGTGATACTCTGCAGTAAGAGGCTGTCTATGGCCTCTTTGTGGGCTTCATACTGTCGCTGTTTTGCATTAAACTTAATTGTCATCTTTGTCCTCTATGATTTGAGCTACACGTTTTGAACTGCCGTGTTTCAGATAGCTTCGAAGCTGCAGAGCATCGTCAAAGAATTTCTCTTTATCCATTTTTCTATAGGCATCTAAAAGGTTCTCTACCGTTACCTCTTCTTGTATAAGTTCGGGGTGAATACTGCGGTGTTGAAACTTGTCAAACATAATGTTCCCCAAACCGATATAGTCGATGTTAAGGAGTCTGCTTGCGAGGAAGTAATCCAGCGGTTTAGCGATATAACTTAACACAAAAGGGGTGCCGATAAGGACTGCTTCCAAGGTGGCTGTTCCGCTGCAAACAAAGGCAAAGTCACTTTCATACAGAGTGTTGTGCGCATCATTGGTAATGGTGAATCCGGAAATATCACCATACAGTTCTTCTACCTTGTCGTTGAAGTGTTCAGGCACGATCAAGAGAGCATCACAGTCGAGCTCTTTTTGTAAAGCAATATAGTGTGGCATTAAGCTCTTTATCTCACTTTTACGGCTTCCGGGCATAAAGGCAACTCTGTTGCCAATGGAGAGACTCTTTTTAAGCTGTGAGATCTCATCCAAAAGAGGGTGACCAACATACTCGATAGGGGCATCATCAGGATAGTAGGATGGCTCAAACGGCAAGATAGAAGCAAGATGATCGATGGTTCTGGCCAAGACCGGGATGCGTTTTTTCTTCCATGCCCAAGCCTGAGGAAGAATATAGTAGATGATCTCTTTGTCCGGGTATCTCTTTTTGATCTTTTTGGCCAAAGGGAGGTTGAAGCCGCTGGAGTCGATTAAAAGGACTTTATCCACTTCAGGTACAAGTTTTAGCATCTGTCTGCTGAGCCCCAAAAAGAAAGGGAGTTTTTTTAGAGCATCGACAATACCCATGACGGCCAGTGCCCTGAGGTCAACTATGGGCGTACCTAAGTTCTTGTCAAAGACACCGACAAGCTCAACATCAGTTGTAAACTCTTTTGTAAGTGCCTTTAGATGAACATTTGCAGAGTGTTCAAGGGCGGAGACTAATATCTTCATGAACCTCCATCTCCTTCGGTTGTGAATGTAATAAAAACAAGAACTAGTAGTTGCAACTTAAACCTTATAGAGGCTCTTCTAAAGACCTTATAGTATAATAACTCTTATTATAGCAAAAGAGAGTGTGTATGCTGATTATCAATGCCGTAGTTTGTGACGTAAATGGTGAACGAAGAGAAGATGTCTTAATTAAAGATGGCAAGATCATTGCTGTTGGCGAAGGGCTTGAAAGTGATGAAATAATCGATGCAAAGGGGGCTTATCTCCTCCCCGGTCTGGTTGACACCAATGTACGATTAAAAGATGACCAACTTAATGCCAAGACATTGGCTAAAGTTGCGAAAGAGGCTCAACAGGGCGGCGTTACACGTTTAGTCCTGGCTCCGGACTGTACACCAAACATCAAAGACAGTATCGTCTTGGAGTTTGTTCAGGCGCATCAGAAACGCGAAAAACGTGTTGACCTTATGAGTACTATTGCTGCGGTTGATGAAGATGAACGTCTAAGCAACATCGCTATTCTTCTTAAAAATGGGGCTAAGGCACCATATATGACAACGGCGGTGAGTAACAATACGGCGTGTCGCATAGCTGAGTATGTCAAAATGCATAAGACAGCTATCTTTTGTAAGGCACAAGACACCAGCCTCTCATCAATGGGTGTGATGGTTGAGGGTGCTGTAGCCACGAGCCTCGGTCTTGTCGGGATTCCGCCTTTTGGCGAAGTCGTGCATGTAGCGCGTATGATAGAGATCGCTCGAAAGTATGCGATCACTATTGTCTTTAAAAGCATAGCTTCTCCACGCTCTATTGAACTGATCACTAAGGCAAAAGAGGAAGGGGTTGATGTCTCTTGTGAAGTAAGTCTACACCATCTCATGCATTGTGACGAAGCGTGCAGGGACTTTAATACAACTGCGAAGATCAACCCGCCGCTTGCAGAGAAAGAGGCAATGTCAGCACTCCAAGAAGCTTTAAAAGCGGGGAAGATCGATAGTCTGACACTTTTGCACCAACCTAATTCACCGGTCAACAAAGAGGTGGCTTTTGCTGAAGCTGCCTATGGATGTGAAGCCTTAGCTGACGGCTATAGTCTCTACTATACAAAGTTAGTAAAAAGTGGGTTGATAGAACTGCCGGAACTGATTAGGCTGGCTGTACAGAATCCAGCCAAGTCCATTGGGCAAAAAGCAGGAGAGATTGCAGCAGGTCAAGGCGCAGACCTCGTTCTTTTTAATCCTGCAGCAAGCTATGTATTGGAAAATAGTCATTCTCTATACAACAACGAAACACTTTTCGGTGAATTGACACCACTAAAGGGATAATATGAACACACTCACCAAAATCTTAGCAACACTGCTGTTAACAACAGGACTTTTTGCCGCAACGCACACAGCGAAGGTCATTGATACACTCAGCAGCGGCGGATACAGCTATATCAACGTACAAGAAGGCAATGAAAGTTATTGGATCGCAATGACACAGCGTGCGGTTACAAAAGGTACGACGATTACCTATAACGAACAGGGCTGGATGCAGGACTTTCACTCTAAGACGCTCAACCGTACCTTTGACAAGATCCTTTTTGCATCGGATGCATCAGCATCAAGTGCAGTGGAGAGAGTACCTTCAAAGCCTGATGTCATGGGTTCAAAATACCAGCAAAAGAGTACGATCACAATTGCTGAACTGTTTTCCAACCGTGATAAATATGTGGGCAAAAAAGTTCGTATTCGAGGTATGGTAACAAAGAGATCGGCACAGATAATGAAAAAGAACTGGGTGCATATTCAAGACGGCAGCTCTTTCAAAGATCAGGACGACCTGGTCTTTACAACAGATGCAAAGATGCCGAAGAAGGACAGTGTTGTCGTAGCTGAAGGGCTTGTGCGTATAGACAAAGATTTTGGGTATGGCTACTTTTATCCAGTGATTGTTGAAGAGTCAACATTCTCAATCGAATAATTTACACGCAGAGAGTTTAATGAAACAGATCACTTGGTCAGCACTGCTTTATGAGACAAAACCTTATCGTTCAAAGATCATCATAGCGCAGTTTATCGCACTTCTTGCGGTTATAGTCTCCCTGCCTATACCGCTTCTTTTCCCCCTCTTGATCGACCAGGTCATTTTAGATAAACCGGCTGAACTTGTTGCGGCGATGAAGACACTTTTTGATCCAAGCGAGCCTTATTACTACATCTTGATCATTCTGGCAGTAACACTTTTTTTACGAATGGTCTACGTGATCTTGAATGTCGTGCAGCTGCGTCTTTTCATCGGCCTTTCAAAATCCATTGTTTTTGTCATTCGAAGACGTCTCTTATCCCATCTGGAAAAGGTCTCTGTTTCGGAGTATGAAGCGCTTGGCGGTGGCGGTGTCAGTGCCAAGATGGTAACAGACATTGATACGGTTGATGCTTTCATAGGGGTAAGTATCTCCAAGTTTGCAGTCTCTCTCTTCTCGCTAACCGGTATCGCTTTTATTTTGCTCTATATAAACTGGAAGCTGGGATTGATGATCTTGGTCATAAACCCTCTTGTACTTTATTTGACAGTCTTTTTAGGACGCCGTGTCCGAAAACTCAAAAAAATAGAGAACCAGAGAGTTGAAGCTTTTCAAAACGACCTGAGTGAAACGTTAGATCTTTTTGTTCAGATCCGCGCTTTCAACCAGGAAAAGCACTACATCAAAAAGATGATCTCTAATGCTAAAGCGATCAAAGAAGCTTCGACATCTTTTGGTTGGAAGAGCGAGGCAGCGGGGCAGCTTTCTGGTTTTGTTTTTCTCTCAGGCTTCGAGTTCTTCCGTGCAAGCGCGATGATCATGGTGCTTTTTTCGGATCTATCTCTGGGGGAGATGTTTGCCGTACTGGGGTATTTATGGTTTATGGTGACACCATTGCAGGACTTTTTACAGATTATTTTTTCATATCAAAACGCCAACAGTGCAATAGAACGCCTAAATGCACTTCTTACCCTGAAACAAGAGCCGCAATATGCGCATAAACAGAACCCTTTTAAAGAGAGTGAGACAAATACACTTCGTTTGGAAAATGTCTATTTTTCTTATGGGGAGAAAGAGGTGCTTCACAACATATCGATGGAGATACCAAAAGGAAAGACTGTCGCACTTCTTGGTCCGAGCGGTAGCGGTAAAAGCACGTTGGCCCAGATCATTCTAGGGCTGTATGCTAACGATAAAGGAACCGTTTATGTTGATGAGGTGCCTATAGATGAGATAGGACTTGACCAACTGCGTGATCACATCGCTTTGGTCCTGCAGTCACCTCGTATGTTTAACGACACGCTTCGTCAAAATCTCACCTTAGGACGTGAGGTTGATGAAGAGGCGCTTTTTCAGGCTATCTCAATTGCACAGCTTGACACTGTTTTGGAAAAGTTGACTAATGGGTTAGACACGATGATAGGAAAAGAGGGTGTACGTCTCTCCGGGGGAGAACGTCAGCGTTTGGCAATTGCCAGGATGCTGGTACACCGTCCAAACCTTGTCATTTTGGATGAGTCGACTTCAGCGCTGGATGTGCATACAGAGAAAAACCTCTTTACCTCTCTGTGTGACTTCTTGGTCGGGAAAAGCATGCTGATCATTGCCCATAGACTCAGCAGTGTTGAACATGCAGACTATATCTACGTCTTAGACCAGGGACGGATCGTTGAATCGGGCTCTCCTGTGGAGTTGATGCAAAAGCAGGGGTACTATCATAAGTTTGTGACAGAGCAGCGATGACCTCCTCTTTTGTTGCGATGAAGAGTTTTTCCGGTCCGCATTGGCAGACGCTTCTGCCATCGCTTTTAAATAACAAGAGAGAAGCAGATTTCATACATAAACGTTTTGAACTTGATGATGGCGACTTCTTGGACCTCGCTTGGCATAAGCTTCCTCGTGAGGATACACGTCCCATTGTTGTCATCTTTCACGGCTTGGAAGGCTCTGTCTACTCACCTTATGCATTTAGGATGATGAAGGCACTGAATGCACAAGGGTTTAATTCAGTGGTGATGCATTTTCGGGGTTGCTTTAAAGAGATGAACCGTTTGCCACGTGCCTATCACAGTGGGGAGACAGGTGATGCCAAGGCTTTTATAGAAGATCTTGTTACGCACTATCCTAATCGTTCTATCGCTGCTATAGGCTACTCTCTTGGCGGGAACATGTTAATGAAAATGCAAGGCGAATGGGGTGTAAACTCACCGCTGTTTGCGGCAGTAAGTGTCTCAGCACCGTTTAGACTGGATCAAACTGCAGATCATATTGACAAGGGCCTCTCACGTTTTTATCAATGGCTGTTAATGGACAGTCTCCGCC
>JAQIBF010000097.1 GCA_027859195.1 Helicobacteraceae bacterium | reverse complement strand
CACTTGCAAAAGCGATCGACCAAAAGAGGATCGTTCCCTACTTCCAGCCGATTATCCACCTTGAAAGCGGGAAGATCATAAAATACGAATCTCTCGTACGACAGATAGATACAGATGGTACGATTATCAAGCCTGAACAATTTCTAGAACTTGCGGCGCAGACACCGCTCTACCGTGAGTTGACAAAGATGATGATCGAACATGTCTTTGCGGCGTTTGTCGATAAACCGTACCGCTTTTCGATTAACCTCTCTATGCGCGATCTTCTCGACAGCGAACTGATGGTAATACTTGAAGATCAACTTAAAGCCAATCCTGAAAGTGCTAAACGTTTAGAGATCGAACTCTTAGAGAGTGAAGACCTTTTTGATATTCAGGCAACTGAACGTTTTATAACACTATTGAAAAGTTACGGATGCCGTATCGCTATTGATGATTTTGGTACCGGTTATTCCAACTTCTCTTACATCGCCAAACTCTCTGTAGATACTCTGAAAATCGACGGCTCCTTGATCTCTAAGATCAACACAGACGAAAAATATTTTCAAACGGTCCAGGCCATTGTTCACTATGCTCAGACTCTGGGTCTAGAGACTGTTGCAGAGTTTATAGAGACAAAAGAGACTGCCCTTAAACTTCGGGATATCGGTGTGACCTATGGTCAAGGGTACTACTTTGACAGACCTCAAGCCACTGTCACCCAAAAAGAGATCATTCTGTAGAGCACCTCCCCAAAACACCTTAACTAAACTGAAGAGCTCTCCTGTAGCCTTACTGTGTTACAATAATTAAAAATCTAATAATCAAGGACTTTTAATGGCTAAAAAAGAGATGATGAACGCCATCTGTGCCCAACTGCTGACGATCGATGACATCAATATTTCAGAAGAACTTTTTACTAAGATAGAAAAAAAGAAGATCGTTGTCCAGGTACTTATCGAAGACGAAACTGCTGCAATTCGTATCTATTCCAAACAAGCATTAATGCTCTCATTAGTCATGCCTATCTTGCACCATTTCGGTTTCAATATTATTGATGAAGTCGCTTTTAGTTTTGAACAAAACGGTACCACGCTTCACCTCAAACGTTTTGATCTCAATCTTGTCATGCTTGAAGAGATAACACGGGCAAAAAAGAATATTGAAGAAGTTATTACCCAGGCACTGCAAGGTGAGAGTTTTAAGATCTCGCAACTCTTCTCTCTCGTCTGTCAGCAGAACCTCAACTTAAGACAACTCTCCCTGCTAAAAGCAATGATCAACTACATGGATCAAGCTGTACTTTCTATCAATCACAGCAGTTTTTTACAGACCTTGACCACGCAAGCCGAGATGTCAACACTCTTTGTACACTACTTTAATGCCAAGTTCAACCCTAAAGTCACTTTGCGTGCACAACAGATGAAAGAGATCGAAGAGGTGATTGAAGCTAATATCAAAAAAGTGCCCAATATCACTGATGATAAGATCTTGAAATTGACCTATGCCCTTATACAGTCAATGCTGCGTACAAACTATTTTTTAGATAAACCCAGTATCGCGTTCAAGATAGATACTGCCACTTTCTCACAAAACCTCAAAGGGATGCAGCCTAAGATAGAGACCTTTGTCTCACACAATGATTTCTCCGGTATTCACCTTCGTATGTCCAACATCTCACGTGGTGGGCTGCGCTGGAGTGAACGTCACGAAGATTTTCGTACCGAGATCAAATCACTGATGATCACACAAGAGGGTAAAAATGCTATTATTATCCCTAATGGGGCGAAGGGCGGCTTTGTTATCCACCGCGATATAGGCGAGATCACTCCCGACTTCTTTAAAGAGGTCTACTCCAATTTTATCCATAATCTTCTCGATCTGGTCGACAACCGTTTAGAGGGTGTGGTAGTACGCAACAAGGAGATCATCGCATACGATGATGAAGACCCCTACTTTGTCGTTGCAGCCGACAAAGGAACAGCAGCGATGAGTGATGTCGCTAATGCCATCGCTATAGAGCGTAACTTCTGGTTAGGTGATGCCTTTGCCAGTGGCGGGTCCAAAGGTTTTGGGCACAAAGAACTTGGGATCACGGCAAAAGGTTCACTCAAAGCCAGCGAACGCTTCTTTATAGAGAAAGGTGTTAATTTCAGAGAGGAGAGCATCACAGTGGTTGGAATCGGCTCCATGAACGGTGATGTCTTTGGAAACGGTCTTTTAGAGTCAAAGCAATTTAAGCTTCTCGGTGCGATCTCGCATAAAGAGATCTTTATCGACCCCGACCCAATTCCGTCAAGTGCTTATGAAGAGAGGCAGCGCCTTTTTGTTGCTAAAGATGGCTCATGGAGCGCTTATAACCGTTCGTTGATCTCCAATGGCGGCGGTGTCTTTATGCGTAGCGACAAAGCCATAACCTTGACACCAGAGATGCAGAAGATGTTAAACACTGGTGCAACTGTTTTAAGCGGAGAAGAGTTAGCCAAAATGCTTTTATGTATGAAGGTCGATCTTCTGTTTAACGGGGGCGTCGGTACCTATGTCAAACACTCTGAGGAGAGTAATCTCGACTTAGGTGACAAACAAAATGAAGCCGTACGTATAGACGCTTCAGAACTTCAATGCGGCGTCGTCTGTGAAGGCGGGAACCTCGGGTTTACCCAAAGGGCCCGTATTGAGTATGCAGTCGGCGGCGGAAAGATCAATATAGACGGTATCGACAATGCCGCCGGCGTGGACACCTCAGACCATGAGGTCAACCTGAAGATCCTCCTGAATACCCTCAAAGAGAAAGCCCTGATCAGCGAAGAGGAGAGTCAACGTACCCTCCAAACGCTTACGCAGCAGATAGTCAACATGGTGCTGTGGAGCAATTATCGCCAATCCCTTGCCATCTCTCGCGATGAGATGCTCAGTCGTCTCTATCCGGACGATTTCAACTCTGTTATAGACACCTTAAGTGAGAATATCGAGTCATTTAACCGTCGCGACTTTTTTATACCAAAAGCAGAGAATATGCGCGAGATATTGACTAAAAAAGGTGAGATCGTCCGCCCAGTCCTTGCCTCTTTGCTCTCCTACGCCAAGATCTTTATCAAAAAGATACTCTTAGAAGGCAGTTTTATTGATGAACCGGCCAATGTTGATTACCTCTACAAATATTTCCCTAAATCATTTGTCAGTGTCTACGAGCATGAGATCAAAGCGCACCCGCTGAGACGTCAGATCATTGCGACATATATCGCTGACATGTTGATCAACACACAAGGGGCAAGTTTTGTCCACAACTACAACCGCATCGGAAAAGAACGTTTTATGACCAAGATAAAATCCTACCTCATAAGCAACAATCTTTTCAATGCCAACGATATCCGCCATGAGATCTTTAGACAAGATTACACTATGCCGTTACAGGTGCAATACCGTCTCTTAGACAAACTGGAAAAAACACTTAATTTTTCGACCGGATGGATGTTGAAAAACCTTAATGCCGATATCATTGATTCGGCGCATATACTTGACTATAAAGATCGTCTCTTTGAACTCTTGGATACGATAGACAATGGTAAATCCATGCAAGTTCTTATCCCTGACAATACACCGTTCAACCGTTTTTTTGACAGTCTTGACTATCTACGGTTTGCCGTTGCCGCCATTATGATCAAAGAGCACAAAGACAGTAATTTTGACAATATCGCGACGCTCTTTTATATTATCATCCGCCGCTTTGAGATCATGAAACTGATTCAGATCCTCGATGAACTCAAGATCAATGATGCGAACGATCATGCTCTAAAACGTCAAATGCTCTTCTACATCGAATTTATTGTGGTCCACTTTACACAGAAGGTACTCGGATTCCAACGTATCAATGAAACACCACAAGAAGCCTTTGAAAACTATCTCAACAGTGATAAAGAGAATTTTGACGAAACTGTTTCGGGAATCCATCAGTTGATACATGAGAAAAATGAAAACGTGAAAGAAGCCGTTATTGCTATTAACAAACTGATGGCGGTTGTTATTTAGTGCTAAGCGTTAAGCAAGATGGCGATACCCAAGGGGGCAGACCCAGCTCATCTAAAATAGCCCTTGAATTAGGAAAAGGTCACCCGTCGCAGATACTTCGTACATCTGCTTTGGTTCCGATCCTAAAAAAGCAAAGCAATTGGCTTTTTCTTAACGGCTCTCAGGTGTGAGTTGTGCCGGACGTGAATCCGAAAACGCACTGCTGTGCGTCGAGAGATGAGCTCCGGTGCAAATTGCGCCGAAGCTGGTACTTTTAAATACGGGTTGAAAGCTCTTTTTTATACACATCAATGTCAAACCCGCTTTGTGTACTCGAACCTGTATGCAGTGCCGCAGCAGCAACAGCAGAAGAGACCTCTACGATCAGACGTTTATCAAAAGGTTTTGGAATAAGATATTCTCTTCCGAATTCGATCTTGGTGCCATACAGCGCATTCACGTACTCCGGTACTTCTGTGCGTGCCAAGGCGGCCAAGGCTTCAGAAGCCGCTACCTTCATCTCCATATTGATCTTTTTGGCACGGACATCGATCGCGCCGCGGAAGATATATGGGAAACCAAGAACGTTATTGACCTGATTAGGGAAATCACTTCTTCCTGTTGCGATAATAGCATCGGGACGAACTTGAGCTACCTCATCAGGGAACATCTCAGGTGTCGGGTTTGCAAGCGTAAAAATAATAGGATCTTTAGCCATTCGTCTAATATCTTCAGCACCAAACGAACCCGGTTTGGAAAGGCCAACAACCACATCGGCATTGATGAATGCCTCTTCCTGGCTTGTCTCTACCGGTAGTGAAAACTCTTTTTTATATTCGTTAATGTCATTACGCCCGTTGTGGATCACCCCTTTAGAATCGATCATAATGATCGTTCTAACTCCCATGTGGCGGTAAAGACGGCCACATGAGATCGCAGCTGCACCGGCACCTACGATCACCACACGAATATCAGAGATCTCACGTTCAGTTATGCGGCAGGCATTCATAATCGCTGCTGAAGAGATCACTGCCGTACCATGTTGGTCATCATGCATAACAGGAATGTCAAGGGCTTCTACTAAACGTTTCTCGATCTCAAAACACTCCGGTGCTTTGATGTCTTCAAGATTGATACCGCCAAAGGTTGGAGCGATCTCCTCGACCACATTACAAAAACGGGTAATATCTTTGG
>JAQIBF010000099.1 GCA_027859195.1 Helicobacteraceae bacterium | reverse complement strand
TAAGAGATGTTTTCTATTTTTGAGACACTTTGCGCACGTTCTTTTACTAATTGGGCCAGTTTCTGTATAGAGATCTCCCGGTCAGAACCGACATTGACGATCTCTCCTTTACTCTCTGGATTTGTCGCCAACATGTCCAAGATCCTGACCACATCCCGAACATCGGCAAAGGCTCTGCCCTGAGAGCCCTCACCAAAGACCGTTATCGTTTCATTGGCAACTGCACTTCTGACAAAACGCGGCACAACCATGCCATATTTTCCGGTCTGATTTGGCCCGACAACATTAAAAAAACGCACTACCGTAATATTCATATCATACTCTCGAGAGTAGGAGAGTCCCATTGCTTCATCGGCAAGCTTGCTGATGGAGTAGTTCCAACGCGTATTATGCCCCGGAGCGATATACAGTTCCATCTCTTCATGCAAAGCTTCGTTACCGGGACGGTTTCCATAGACTTCGGACGTCGATGCGATGATCAGTTTGGTGTTCCATCTGCTTTTATGCATAGCCCGCAACAGGCGCTCACATCCGGCAATATTTGTCGCTAAAACAGAAATCGGTTCTTTCAATACTCTAAAAACACCGACAACTGCAGCCATATGGTAGATACGGTCCGCCCATGCAGCAGCTTTTTCCAATCCGTCCCAGATAAGAATATCCGCTTCATCAAAGACAAAATCAGGATTTTCTATCATCTTTTCAATGTTTGTCAATTGTCCTGTAGAAAGGTTGTCAACAACATGCACTTTATCACCTTTAGTTAGATGATATTGTGCAATATTTGAACCGATGAACCCAGCTCCACCTGTAATCAATACATGCATTAATTGTCCTTTATGATTAATTCTACTAAGTTAAATTTGTGTTTACACTTAATGACCATTTTCTCTTTTATAAATAGACGCATCTCCGCCTTTTCTGCTGCGTTCAGACACAGACTTGCTTGACCATGACACCGTTAAGAGTTATAAAATCATCCACCTTTTCTACATTACAGCATACAATCTTTTCAGCTATTACATAGTCACCTGCGATATCTCTTTAATCTATATAGGGCACCTCTAAAAACCCTAGTTGACTTCAGCGATAGAGAGAAGTTCACAATCAAGGCGATCCAGTAGATAACTATTTATCTTACTTTACTCCAAAAAAGGTGAGGTTGCTCACCTTTTTAGGAGATATCCTAGCCATAGCTAAGGCAAAAAGGGGCAACGCAGAGTGTGGATTTCTCTCTACCGCCCTGCGGGAGGGATAAAGAGAGCGATCTTGCACAGAATTTTCTATCCTCATATCTACGGCTATGACTCAAGAAAAGTTCTGCACAAGCTCATCTCTCTTTCTTCCCTCTGAAGCCTGCTAGGGTTTTTAGAAGTGCCCTAAAAGTGTTTCACCGTTTTTTAAGCCCATCTTCCCTATAATTAGCAAATTTCTATACATTTTTGAAGGGTCATAATGCCAAAACGCGAAGACATCAAGACTATACTCCTTATTGGTTCTGGACCGATCATCATCGGTCAAGCATGTGAATTTGACTACTCAGGTACACAAGCCGTTAAAACGCTTAAAGAGCTTGGCTACCGTGTAATACTTATTAACTCCAATCCAGCAACTATTATGACTGATCCAGAGTTTGCCGATCGTACCTATATTGAGCCGATCAAACCCGAGGTCATTGCAGAGATCATCAAAAAAGAGAATGTAGATGCCATCTTACCTACAATGGGTGGACAGACAGCTCTGAATGCTGCAATGCAGATGTACGAAGCAGGTATGCTTGAGGGTATTGAGTTCCTAGGTGCTAAACCCGAAGCCATTACTATGGGTGAAGATCGTCTTGCCTTTAAAGATGCCATGATCAGACTCGGAATGGACCTGCCGGATTCACGTTATGCCCACAATATGGAAGAAGCGCTTGCGGCTGCCGAAGAGATCGGTTTTCCGATTATTATTCGTGCCTCATTCACCCTTGCCGGCGGCGGTTCTGGTGTTGCTTATAACATCGATGAGTACAAACAGCTGGCGCAGCGCGGTCTTGACGAGAGTCCGATCACAGAGATCCTGGTCGAAGAGTCTCTTCTTGGCTGGAAAGAGTATGAGATGGAAGTTATCCGTGACTCTGCGGACAACTGTATCATCGTATGTGCTATCGAAAACTTTGACCCAATGGGTGTTCATACAGGTGACTCTATCACCGTTGCCCCTGCTCTTACATTAACAGACAAAGAGTACCAGCGTATGCGGGATGCTTCGTTTGCTATCCTTCGCGAGATCGGTGTTGACACAGGCGGTTCAAACGTACAGTTCTCAGTTGACCCTGAAACAGGCCGTATGATCGTTATCGAAATGAATCCGCGCGTATCCCGTTCGTCGGCGCTTGCTTCTAAAGCGACCGGTTATCCTATTGCCAAAGTCGCGACACTTTTGGCAGTCGGATTTACCCTTGACGAAATAACGAACGACATCACGGGAACACCGGCATCGTTTGAGCCGGTAATCGACTACGTTGTTACCAAGATCCCGCGTTTTACATTCGAGAAGTTCCCGGAAGCGGAATCCACACTAACAACATCCATGAAATCTGTTGGTGAGGTCATGGCTATCGGCCGTACGTTCAAAGAGTCGATGCAAAAAGCACTCTGCTCTCTTGAGACAGGGCTCAGCGGTTTTGATGAGATGGAAGGCGATATGGAGTTCATCAAGCATGAGATCCGTCGTCCCAATGCAGAACGCGCGCTTTACGTTGCAGAAGGTCTTCGTCGCGGTATGAGCGTTGAAGAGGTCTTTGACACCTGTAAGATCGATCCATGGTTCCTTTACCAGCTTGAAGAGATCATCGCAAGTGAAAAAAAGATCGATCTTGAACTGCTTAGTGATGAAAAAGCCTTCCGTAAACTTAAAACAGACGGGTTCTCTGACAAGCGCATCTCTAAACTTATTACTAAAAACTGCTCAACACCTATGAGTGAGAATGATGTTTATGCTGCGCGCAAACGTTTAGATATTCACCTTGAGTACAATGAGGTGGACACCTGTGCAGCAGAATTTGAAGCACTTACCCCGTATCTTTATTCTACTACCAATATCACGAAACTTCCAAGAGCTGCAGCACGTGTATCAGACAAGAAAAAAGTTCTTATTCTTGGCGGCGGACCGAACCGTATCGGACAGGGTATTGAATTTGACTACTGTTGTGTTCATGCTGCCTTTGCCCTAAAAGATATGGGTATTGAGACCATTATGTACAACTGTAATCCTGAAACGGTTTCTACAGACTATGATACTTCTGATGTGCTTTACTTCGAACCGATCGACTTTGAGCACGTACGCGAAGTGATCGAAGCAGAAAACCCTGACGGTATTATTGTGCACTTTGGCGGGCAGACACCACTCAAGTTGGCTAATCCGCTGACGGCTATCGGTGCAAAGATCGCAGGTACACCTGCACGTGTTATTGACCTGGCTGAAGATCGTAAACAGTTCTCAGAATTTGTTGAAAGTCATGGTCTTTTACAGCCTAGAAATGGATTGGCTACCAATAAAGAAGAGGCCGTAGTCATTGCAGAAAGATTGACATATCCTGTACTTGTCCGCCCTTCTTTTGTACTTGGCGGACGGGCAATGCGTATCGTTTACAATGAGACAGAATTACGTTCATACATGGATGAAGCAGTTTCCGTTTCTAATGACGCACCGGTTCTTGTTGACAAGTTCCTTGACCAGGCAATTGAACTTGATGTTGACTGTATTTGTGATGGAACTGATGTCTATATCGGTTCCGTTATGCAGCATATTGAAGAAGCCGGAATTCATTCAGGTGACTCTGCTTGTTCATTGCCGCCTTTAAGTCTGTCTACTGCGCTTCAGAAACAGGTCGAGCAGCAGACCAAGACGATTGCATTAGGTCTTGGTGTTGTCGGTCTTATGAACGTTCAATACGCTATCCACCAAAACGAGGTCTACCTTATTGAGGTAAATCCACGTGCTTCTCGTACTGTTCCATTTGTTTCCAAGGCGACAGGTGTCCCTTTAGCGAAAGTAGCAACGCGGGTCATGATGGGCGATAAAATACGTAACGCACTTGCCTTTTATGATCCATATAAAGTCGTCATTGAAGAAGACGGTCTCCTTAAACCGCGTTTGAAAGACCATGTTGCTATTAAAGAAGCTGTTTTTCCATTCCACAAACTTTACGGTGCGGACCTGGTACTAAGTCCTGAGATGAAATCGACAGGCGAAGTCATGGGTATCAGCCGTAATTTCGGAAAAAGTTTTGCTAAAGCACAGATGGCAGCCGGAAATATCATCCCTACAGCAGGAACATGTTTCTTGTCCTTTATCGATATGGATAAAGAGCATGCGCCTGAGATCGCACGCGGTCTTCATAAAGCCGGTTTCAAGCTGCTTGCGACAAGAGGGACACAGAAAATCGTTGAAGAGGCCGGCATCCCTTGTGAACTGGTTCTAAAGATCTCTGAAGGCCGTCCGAATATTCAAGATGCAATGAAAAATAGGGAGATCGCGATGGCGATCAACACCTCTGACAACAACACCTCTAAAAAAGATGCCGTTGTCATCCGTCAGATCGTTCTTTCTATGAATATCCCTTACTTTACAACACTCAGTGCTGCACGTTCGGCTATCGATGCCCTGGTACAGATGGAAGATCCGAACTGGAACGAGCCACAGGCGCTGCAAGACTATCTCAATAATTAAGATGGCCCCTGTCTACCTGGCACAGACCGACACTACCGTCGGTTTTCTTTCTCAAGACGCGCAACAACTGGCGCGTATCAAAGAGCGTCCTCTCAACAAACCTTTTATCCAAAGTTTTGATACACTCAAGCGCTATACAGAGCGGGGAGGACGTGTACCCAACTGCCACAAAAATCGCCTTCGACGTTCTAGATCAACAAGCTACGTTATCAACAATATTGCCGTTCGAATCGTAGCTGAAGGCCCACATCATCAACTGCTCTGCAAATACGGTTGGATGTACAGCACTTCTGCAAATGAAAAAAGCAAGCACTTTGAGCTCGGATTTGCACAACAGCACGCCGACATCATAATCGAAGATGAACGCGGCCTCTTTGAGGGTGCAGCATCGTCGATCTACAAATTACATCACCAAAAAATCAAACGTTTACGCTAAAGGAAAAATTATGAAACATATCTCCACTATAGGTTCTGCTGCGCTTCTTGGCAGTATGGGCATTGTCGTGATGAGCACTATTACCGGCTGTTCAGGGCAACAAGAGCAGAAGGCTCAAAATAGATTTCTTATCATAGAACAGCAGGTGAACGGAAAATATATCGTTGTTGAAGAGATGCCGACGGAAGGGCCATCGCGTTCAATTATTCGCGAGCGTGATGCAAATGGTGTCGTTACAGAGCGTTTTATGAACGAGGATGAGATGCGCCATCTTGCTGAACAAGAGTACCAAAAGGTTCAAAACGGTCAATCAGAGCTTAACCAGGAGCCATCTTCTTCACCGGGAATGGGGCTTGCCGGAACTATTTTAGCGGTTGCAGCAGGTTCCTTAATGGGAAACATGATCGGTAATGCGTTAATGGGTAATAAAAACTTTCAGCGTCACTCGAATTCTGTTAATAAATCTGCTTATCACAAGAGTGCTGCATCCCGAAGTCGCTCTTCTGCCTCTAAAAAAAGCTTTTTCGGCGGTTCTAAAACGGGCAGTTCTACTAGACGAACCAGCTTTTTCGGAGGCTGATGGTGGTCAAACTTCAAAATGTCACCCCATTGGATGACCAAGAGTTAGAAAAGATCGGTTTTAGCTGGCACACCGATGACGATGGCAGCAAGTATGTCGCCGATCAGCTTGTACAGGTAACACAGCGTGAAGCCGAAGCCTATTATGAGGCGGCTAACACCCTCTATGATATGTATGTTGAAGCCGCTGAGCATGTCATTGAAAATGACCTCTTTTTTGAGATCGGCATCCCTTTCAATATTGTCGAGACCATTAAAAAGTCATGGGAAAACGATGTCCATTGGCATATTTACGGACGTTTTGACCTTGCAGGCGGTATTGACGGTCAACCTATTAAACTCATCGAGTTTAATGCCGACACGCCGACAGGTCTTTTTGAGACAGCCGTACTGCAGTGGGCACTGCTCAAGGCAAATGGTATGGATGATGCCAGACAGTTCAATGACATCTATAAGGCAATAGAAGCAAATTTTAAACGCCTTGTCACCCTCTTTGATGACACTGCTCTTTTTGATGAGCGTTATGACGGCTGGAAAATTCTCTTTTCCAGTGTTGAAGGTTTAGCCGAGGAAGAGGTCACAACGCGTCTTCTACAGCAGATCGCAACCGATGCAGGTTTTACGACCGGATTCGAGTTTTTACAGAATGTCCAATTCGAAGAAACCGGTATTAGTGATGCCAACGATATGGAGTACGAATACTGGTTTAAACTCTATCCATGGGAAGATATCGGCAGTGATGAGGGCGAGTTGGCTGTTATCTTGAACGAGATCATGCAGAAACAGGAAGCGATCATCTTAAACCCCGCCTACACAGTGCTGTTTCAATCCAAAGGTATGTTAAAGATCTTGTCAGACCTTTTCCCGGACTCCCCTTACCTTCTCAAAACATCTGACGAACCTTTGAACGGTGCCTATGTTGAGAAACGCCATTTCGGCAGAGAAGGTGCCAACACCAAGATCGTTAATACCTCGGGAAATATTCTTGCAGAGACAGATGGCCCCTACGGAAATTACAGAGCCGTCTACCAAGAGTACGCCGACTTTCCAAAAGACAGCAAAGGCAATAAATACCAGGCCGGCGTCTTCTTTGCCTACGAAGCCTGTGGACTGGGATTCAGACGCGGTGGCGAGATCATGGACAACATGAGCAAGTTCGTAGGACACGTCTTAACCAGTTAAGCGTTAAGCAAGATGGCGATACCCAAGGGGGCAGACCCAGCTCATCGTAAACAGTCATAACCTTGTTAAAAGTTTTAGATTTGGTGCAGATTGTGTTTAACTAAGACCGATAACGTGCTAGTGCACGTGGAGAGTCTGAGTTGGACGCAAAATGGCGATACCCAAGGGGGCAGACCCTCATCGTAAACAGTCATAACCTTGTTAAAAGTTTTAGATTTGGTGCAGATTGTGTTTAACTAAGACCGATAACGTGCTAGTGCACGTGGAGAGTCTGAGTTGGACACAAGATGGCTCATCGTAAACAGTCATAAACTCGTTAAAAGTTTTAGATTTGGTGCAGATTGTGTTTAACTCAGACCGATAACGTGCTAGTGCACGTGGAGAGTCTGAGTTGGACGCAAGATGCGCCGAAGCTAAAACTTTTAAGCATCGTTTAGGTTTTTTGATTCACGCACCCCTTCGCCGTTACCCATCAAAACCGCCAGCCAACGTGTATTCTCATTCGTGTATAAAAGTATCTTTATCATGATAGTAAGCGGGATCGAGAGCAGCATACCTATTGGACCAAGCAGCCATCCCCAGAAAATCAATGATAAAAAAACGACCAAGGTAGACATGCCGAGGCCCTGCCCCATAATACGAGGTTCGATAATTGAACCGATAATAATATTGATCGTAAAATAGACTATCCCGACTTCCATAGCCCCAAAGGTTCCCAGTTGAACCAGTGCAAGCAATACAGCCGGTACAGCAGCAAGAATAGAACCGATATTTGGAATAAAGTTAAACAAAAATGCGACCAGACCCCAAAGCACAGCATAATCCAATCCTATCATTGTCAAAACAATAGTAACGATAATCCCCGTCACCAATGAGATAACAGCTTTGAGTGCCATATAGCGTTTAATCTTTGTAAGCACCTCATTAACATGCTTCATCGTCTCTCTTTCACCATCGGCCATCTCAAGTTTTCTACTAAAGTGTGTTGATTCCAAAAGTATGAAAATTATAATTAAAAAGATCATAAAACTGTTGGTCAAGACAGAACCAGCACCTTTCAATACTGTGGCTGAATACTGCATCAATCTAGTTGGATCAAATGCCGATATCAAATCACCTTTGATCAGACCGTGACGGGTCAACATTTCGGTTAAAGAGCTCAGCTGTATCTGCAGTTTGTCTTCATAAACAGGTATGTTTTCACTGAAACTCTGTACAGAAGTGCCGACTAAAACGCCCAATAGACTAACAATGATCACAAGTCCGCCGACAACGGCAAAAAGTGCTAAAATCGTCGGTACTTTTTTATGAATCAACCAGCTGTATAACGGTGCAATAATTGTTGCAATAAAAGCGGCAAGTAAAAGAGGAACTACGATAGCAGCAGCTATTTTCAGAGCACCTAACACAATAATAATTGCAGCCATGACGATAATAACATGTCCGGATGATTTCACTTGTTCCATTGTCTCTACTTATTGACACCACTGAATTTTATTAGCCAATTCAGAGGTATCCTTTGTTAATATATAGATGATTTTAACACAAACAAGGAAAATAATGCTTCAAGATCAAGGGTCATTAGAAAAGGCGGTTAGCGGTGCGTACGAATTCAGTGTGGGTGAGATCCTTACAGAAGCATGGGAACGGGTCAGCGGCGCCAAACTGAAAATAGTAGGTGCGATGTTTATCTATATCGTCATCGCTTCTTTGGCGACAGCGGTCGTCAGTCTGTTTTTAAACGCAAAACCCTACTATGATGCAGGTGACCAAATAACCGGTTTTACGATAGACATGATCATTGGCTGGATCGTTGCACCTATCACAATACCGCTTGCCATTGGTCTTCTTTTACTGGGCTATGCCCGTGCTAATGATGAAGAGATACGTCTGGAGAGTATGTTTAACTATTACATTGTGGTCTGGCCCCTCTTTTTTGCTTCCGTCTTGATCACGATCTTGACCTATGTCGGTTTTGCACTACTGCTGCTACCCGGTCTCTATCTCTCTATTGCTTACAGCTTTACACTACCGCTGATAGTTGACAAAAAACTGGATATATGGGGTGCAATGGAGGTCTCGCGCCAAGCTGTCACAAAACATTGGTTTACGATTTTTGGTGTCAACATGAGTCTAGTCCTGCTGGTGGTATTAAGTGCCATACCTATGGGTATCGGACTTATATGGACAATACCACTTGTTATGATCGCACAAGGGGTAATGTACCGTAAGATCTTCGGCTGGAAAGTCCACGACCCGCTCAACACAGAGGATGAACAGGATGACCGCTTAACAGATCATATCTATTGATCTGTTATTTATAAAAGTTTTTATCCACCAATTACACGAATGACACTAATTAAAGGACAATGGCAACGAGCAGTTACCCAGAGTCTCCCTTCGGATGCCCATTTATGCCCGACGGGAAATACTCGGGACTAGTAGGATGGATTGTCTAGGAAATGAGAGAGAAAACTTTATTCTAATCCTAATAATCGTGATAATCTGTGGGCATAAAAAGAGTGGTTAGTAAGCATATCACTACCACTAGGACTAAAAATAATTTGTAAAATCAGTGGAATTCGTGGAAAAACAAACTAACAAAAGAGAGTTTGCCCACAGATTAGAGAGATTAGAGCAATAGCCGCCTTCTAAAAAACTATCCCTTAAATCCTATTAATCCGTGGGCAACTCTCTTAGTTTTTTGTCAATAGATTCGCAGATTCAACAGATTAAATATATGCAGAAACACTTCGCTCTTAAATAATCAGCGTACTCTGTTGACAGAGGCGCCTGCTCTTGAATAGAAATTACTACTTAATTTTGTATATCTTTTTTACTATTGAGATTCTGCAGATAGTTGGCAATGTTCATCAGTGAAAAGGTCACTAAAAAGATCATCAGACCCGGGAAGAAGCTGACCCACCAGGCTATATCCAAGACCTCTTTGCCGTTGCTGAGTATAGTTCCCCAACTCATCTGCGGTGCGACGATACCCAGCCCAAGATAACTGAGCCCAGACTCTGCCAGGATAGCGCCCCCTACCCCAAAGGTAAAACTGACGAAAAAGATAGGTGCCAACAGCGGCGCATAGTATTTCAGCAGTATTTTTGGCTTTGAGACCTTGGCAATGTTCAAGATCTTGATAAAGGGCTGCGAGGTGATGGCAAAACTCTCAGAACGGATAAGGCGCGCCGTTGTCATCCATCCGGTCACGGAAATGATCAAGATCAACACCCACACCGAAGCATTGATGTAACTGACCAGTGCCAGGAGCAGAAAGAATGTCGGAAAGGTCAAAAAGAGATCGACCATTACTACAAAGGCTTTATCGACCTGCCCACGGAAATATCCTGCCGTCGCCCCCAGCATCAGACCTACGAACGAAGCGATAAAGGCACTGCCGACACCGATAAGAAGCGAGACTTTACCCCCTTCTATGAGACGGGCCAAAAGGTCACGCCCAAGGCGGTCTGTACCGAGAGGAAACAGTGAGGAAGGAGCGATAAGAATAGCCTCTTTGTGAAGGTCAAAAGGGCTTTGTATATAGATAAACTGTCCAAAAAAGACAAAGAGAAAAAGAAGTGAAAGCGTTATAACACTTAAGTAGGGAAAACCTCTCATATCACTGCCTTTTATCGTTTTAGTTGTGCAACTATAACAAAAACAGAGCAATATTGCTCTAATATATATTTACGACTGACAAAATTCTTGTCATATCTTGTACCGTATATTTATACATTTAAAAGAATAAAATCATTTATAAACTCTTTATTTTATTACTTCTCCATATGAGCGATAACATAATTTGATATCAACCCTATAAAGAAACATAAGTATTTATAATATTATATTTCTCTGCTTGATTATTACAAATGTTAAATGTTTAATAACAGTTTAATATTTCTAGCGTTATAATAGGTCCAAGGTAGTGCATATGGGTATGGACTGTATTTCAATGGCGTGTCGGTTTTCCCTTTAGATGAGAGAAGAAGACAAACTGATCTCCGGTTGGAGATTTAAGGAGTATAAAATGAAAAAAATCGTACATAACTCTTTCCGCAGTAGCAGCCCTTGCGCTGGTATTGACAGGATGTGGCAGCAGCAGCAGCAGTACGCCAACAACAGCCGGTGCTTACAGCATCGACATGCAAGGAGGTAACGGCGGTACCAACGAGGCTTCGTTACATAGCGGCGGTAACGGTGGTGACCTGTATGTCGATACATATCTGGACGTCAGCCTAAGTACCGGCGGTTCAGTCGACGCATCGTTCACCGTTCCTTCTTACCCGGTCTCTGAAGACCTCGGCAGTAACGGTGTGACGGTCAGCTCTGACACCAATATCACTTCTGTCGACACCGGCATCGAACCGGCGACACCGGGTGCGCTCTATCTGGTCAACGGTAACACGAATGTTCTATGTGTAGTGCCGACACCGGCATCGGGCGACACCTGTGACAGCAACTCGACCAACCGTGTCACCGGCCTTAAGATCGCAGCAGGTGCAACGGTGATCGTCGGATTGAACGACGACCAGTACAACGGTGATGCTGACAACAATGACAGTACCGGTCAGGATGAGGCAGATTTCAATCTTGATAACGATCTTATCGTCAATGGTACACTGCAGATGGCCGCACTCACAACAGCGGGGGGAACTGTAGACAACCGCCACGGTGCAGCAGCGACAGACCGTGACAAAGGTAAACTTTATCTAAGTGTGGACGGCGATCTTATCGTCGGCAAGAACGGTCTTATCTCTGCCGCCGGTGATGACGCGACAGTAGACGGTGACCGCGGTGGCGACGGTGGTGATATCCGTATTTACAACAATGACAGCCTTGTCCACATCTCCGGTCACATCAACAACAGCGGCGGTACCGGTCTTGGTACCGGTGTCGGTGGTAATGCGGCACGTTATTCAATCGGTACGACAGACTCTAGCGGTCAACTCTATCTATATACTTACGGGGTCACTATCACCGACAGCAGTGCCGTCCTCGCCTCCAATGGTGGTAGCGGTGCTGATGGCGGTTATGCCGGTCATCTGGAGCTGTACAGTAAGAATGCTTTTTACAACCGTGCGGCACTCTACTCCAACGGCGGTAACGGTACCGGCTCCGGTGGTGCCGGTAATGAGATCTCCCTGGAATCCCACTCAGCGCGTCTCATGAACTCCGGTGCACTGGAGAGCAATGGCGGCAGCGGCGGTACGGTTGGCGGTGGTGACGCCGGCAACATCTACTTCTACGGTGGCTTCATAGGTAACATGTTCAACTCTGGAACTATCGCAGCCAACGGCGGCAGCACGACTGACGGAACCGGTGGTAACGGCGGTTACGTAGAGTTCTATCGCTATGGCGGTGACATCCGTACGACTGGTGCCATCACGATGAACGGCGGAGACTCTGTCAACGGCACCGGCGGAAATGGTGATGAGCTCTGTTTCCAAACATATTCAAGCTATGATTACGATTATGGCGGAGATGTCCGCAGCGGTGACATCCTGATAAGCGGGAACATCAAGATGAAAGGCGGTTCCGGTGCTATTAACGGGGGCAACGGCGGTGATTTAACCATCTATAACGATGATTATAATGAAAACGTCATCCCTTCTGCGGGAACGACAGTACTAGTCAACTACAACACGCTTAATATGTATGGTGGTGATGCAGCTTACAGTGGTGGTGACGGTGGTGATGCCGAGACCTACACAGCAGGTGCTTCTACTTTCGGTATTAACGTTGAAGTCGGCTCTATTATCAACCAAGTCAAGATCGCTGCCTATGGCGGGGATGCGACAGGTGTTCTCGCAACAAGTTACGGCGGCACAGGCGGTTATATCGACTTCGAAGCTGAAGGTGAAGCCTACTATGGCAACTCCGGTCTGAACAACAGCGGTAAACTGATAGTCTACGGCGGTAACGGCGGTTCAGGCGGCGATTCCGGCGGTGTCTGCCTCTACGGTCACGACTACATGAAAAACAGTGCTGCCATTGACATATGGGGTGGAGACGCTTCTGCAGATACCGGCAACGCCGGGTACGGACTCCGTAACGACGTCGAGTTCTACGGTACGACAGATATAGAGAACAGTGGTGCCATCCACGGTAATGGCGGTAACGCTACCGGAGCCGATGCCTACGGTGAAAATGCCTACAGTGTATACATGTATGCCGGTGGTCAAACGATCAACCGCGCAACGATCGAAGCTAACGGCGGTACCTCTACCGGTACAGCATCCAATGCTGACGGCGGGGATATTGATCTCTACTCAGAGTGGACATACACCAGCAACTCCGGTTCATTGCAGGTCAAAGCCGGTACAGGCGGCAGCGGCACTGTCGGTGACAATGGTTATATCCATTTGGATCATGTCGATGTCACTCCGGCAGACGGTACACTTTAAGAGCGTGTTTCACGCTCTTTATGAGCGGGCATCCGCCCGCTCTTCAACAGATAGTTTCTGCCAAGTTGCACAGCCGCACTTTGGCAGAGACTGTTAAGCACAAAAAAACTCTCAAACAAAGGTATAGGACACAATGAATAAAACGGTAGCCACATACACAGCAACTGCTCTTGCTGCAACTATTTTTCTTGCGTATCTGCTCTGGCCTCAAAACGTGAGTACCCCGGCGTCACAAGTCGTTGTCGTCGAAGAACCACACAACCAGTATGAAAATGCGAAGATCACTGACAACATCAGCAAAAAGCCCCCGCAAACGCTCATTAAGCCACTATCTAAAGAGAACTTGGGGTATAAAAGAACAGAAACACCTGCCGAAGAGAATGTGACGATCAGTAAAGAGGATTTCTTGCGAAAGGTAGAAGAGCGAAAGCTGGCACTACTCGAAGCTAAAGGGGGCAAAGCCCTTCAGCACTATTATGAGAAAAAAGAGAAAAAAGCGGCACAAAAAGAAGCTCAACGAAAGTCTAAAGAGACAAAAGAAGTCTATCGCAACGAACTGACAGAGTGGAAACAGGCTTTGCGCGAAGCGCAAGCAAACAATGATGAAACAATGATATTAGAGCTAAATCAAAACCGTCCTCAACGGCCTGAACGTCCAAGGTAGCCTCTTCTTATGAACGTGCCGGCATAATGCAGGGATGCATAAGAGCTCTCTTTAACAGCATGGTATTTCTACAACTATTTGACTGCCAATAAGAGCTATGATCAGCTCTCGCCTCCAATATATGACATCTTCCACACTAAGGGGAGTATCTGCATCTCTTGTCTGTTGTTGGGTCAATAGAGAAGATGGAGGTGTCTCTGCCCCCTTCAATAGTGTATGTCAACACTTCAGCACGTGCCGATGTTGCAACGATTTCTACGCTTGCGACACTGTTTTGATCCAGGCAAGCACCGCTCTGTTCACTAAAGGTTCTCGCCCTCTCCTTAGGCTACCGTCACATTGATCAGTGCACTCATCGTAGCCGAAACGTTATACGACTCTCGGTCTGTACGCTAAGCGTATAGCTCTTCTCACAGGAAAAAGAGAAGACGGTGCTATCAGAGTCGCCCTTTTGTACAGGTCAAAGGAACTATGACCATAAACGAGCTGTCCAAAAAAGATGGTGTCCTAACACTCTGTTTTGATAGATTTTCCAACATAGACCTCATACAGTTTAAATGAACTATATCAAAGAGTGGCTCAGTGTAATCACTTGCATGAACACTCTTAATCCAGGATCGTAACATGCATTGTCACTCTTGTCGTCTCGCCTTTGTCTTCACGGATATCAATGACAATATCGTACGTAATATTATTGCTGACCGGAGCTGCATCAACACGCAGTTGACCATTTGCCGGCATACTGAAAATGCTACTGTCTGGATTGCTGACGATACTTGAATACAGTAACCCACCAC
This sequence comes from Helicobacteraceae bacterium, assembly GCA_027859195.1. Taxonomy (GTDB): domain Bacteria; phylum Campylobacterota; class Campylobacteria; order Campylobacterales; family Sulfurimonadaceae; genus Sulfonitrofixus. The sequence continues at coordinate 10,156 of JAQIBF010000099.1, read as the reverse complement.
TTGGCGATGCCGTAGCTGAAAGAGAAAGATTTGTTGTAGTAATAGTATCTGGATTACAATAGAAAAGAAAGCAAGAACCTTCATTCCCGTCCTGGACAGAGGCGTAGACAGTTCCGTTAGCAAACGTAATATTGCTTGGTGCATCGTTGACATCGACTACGGTGACCATAAACCTCTGGACAGTCGTGTTGACAGGGTGCAGCGTATCAGTGACACGGACATCGACTTCATACACATTGTCCTGATTCGCATCCTGAGGATCTTCAAAGTTTCTGGCGATATTAAATGTCAAGAGACCATCACTGGTCACATTGAAAAATGCGACATCGGAACCCGAAACTTTCGAGTACGTCAGCGGTGAACCGATCGGTGATGTGGCTGCAAGCTGTACGATACTCTTGTCGTTTTCATTCACGTTCAGATTTTTAGATGTCACGAATACTGGCAGACCATCAACCGCAATGACGTGTAATTCTCCTTGCTGTGTTGCACTGTGACCTAGACCGTCGCTTGCAACAACCGCTCCACGGTAGATATTTGCTTCCGGATCATTTGAGAAAACATATGCCGGTACCGTAACGGTCATGACACCTGTTATATAATCAATCGTAAAGATAGATGGATCGGTTCCCACAGCCATTGCATAGGTCAACAGTACATGGGCAGCCGATGCCGCCTCGATCGGTACAGGGATGACACTGTTCTGATCAAGATAGGCAACTCCCTGAGGGGTGAAGGTAATGGCATAGCTCAGTGGCACCACATCGATAATGACACTCTGCGCGGAGGTGAATGAACCGTTAAACTGACTTTGTGCCGAAATATTCAGGTCAAAGTGCTGGCCCAAAAGAGCAGCTGACTTGAATGTCAACACGCCAGTGTTGGCATCCAGCGCAAAAATATCCTTATGATTATGCAGCGTGTACGTGATAGCGACAGGTGTTGCATCTTTGCCGTTGGCCTTGATCGTACCGACAGAGGTTATCCCTTCTGTCGGGGTAAAATTGCTCAACGAGGTAAACTGAAGAGTCTCATCGATATCCGAAATATTCACGACGATAGCTTTGGTGTCCGAGAGATTAGTTAACGTATCTCTGACCTGAAGAGAGACACGATAACTGTTCGTACCGGCAGTCGAACTCATTGATTCGAAATCGGCACCGCTGTTAAAACGCAATCCGGCCGCATCAAACGTAAACAGGCCACTGTCATCTCCTGAAATGAGATAGGTGTTGATAACGCCGTTACCCTCACTGCTGATCAGAATATTCATGTTCGTGACACTATTCTCGGCGATATTAAGTGTCGTAGTCTGGATAACCGGTCTGATCTTATCCGGGTCCTGTAGCAGCGTCACGGTGACCGTGTCTGTCGAAACGACGTTGCCGTTGTTATCAGTGACCTCAACGGCAAATGCGTAGACGTTTGTCCCTGCTTCGTCAAATGCCACATTCGACACGATGTTCCCATTGCCCTCAACAGTGAACTTATTAGCATCCGTGCCGATAAGCGCATAGGTGAGAAACGTTGCATCGCCGTTGACTGTCGCCTGAATACTCATTAAGACAGGTTCTGTTTCGACGACCGTGATCGCTCTGAGATAGTTATTATCGATGGTCGGCGGTATCTTGGCCGGATCATCAACGACCGCAACGTTAAAAGGCAAGCTCAAGGTTCTCGAACCATTCAACTGGCTTGCTACTGCGACCTGAACCGTTATGTTCGTATCTTTAAGCGCCGCTGCTTTCCATGTGATGACACCGGCTGTATCGATCGTAAAATAGGCACTGCCCTGCTCTAATGTAAAATTCTTCTCTATACCGTCCTGAAGCGTTTTCGCGACCGCTTCTACCGTTGTCAGTACCCCGCTGCTGCCTGCCTGGACAGAGAGATCACGAATGCCCGAAAAGAGAAAGGTCTCGTCGATATCGACAATCGTCACAGTAATCGGCTGGATAACACTTTTATGACCATTGGCATCTTCAACCTGAAGCGTTATGGCAAAAGGTAGAGTTACCTTTTCATAATCCTGCGGATCGGTTAACGACAAAACACCCTCGTTTGTAATCGCGAAGTGTTCGGCATCTATACCGCCAAGCGTATATTGAGTGATCCCCACCCCGTTTGCCGTATAGACCTCTACCGCTGCATTGCCTTTGGCATTTTCTACGATCTTGAAACTGGTAGAAAGGACGATCGGTTGTATTTCACTCAACAAATTCACTTTTGTAATGACAACATCCTTCAATCTGCTAATGTTTCCATAACCGTCCGTGACAACAACATCAACCCTAAAACTTCTCTTGCCTGATGCTTCAGCTACACTCGGGATAAAACCGATTTTACCTTTTGTGTCAACACTCACAAATGCCTTATCGATACCTTCTATTGTATAGGTCAGTGTACTTTGACGATCAGCAGGCTGGGCATCAACAGTAAGAATGACATCGTTAAAACTCAGCACTGCATAGTTTTTCTGTGTCGTCGAAATAAGGGGAAGCGCTTTTGTGATGTCAGGAACCACTTGAACTTGAACGATCTGAACAGCACGTTTAGACCCACTGTCTTCTGCTACAACAATCACCTCATAGAGGTTTACAAGAGGGTTTACGATGAATGAGAGTCGACCTGTCGTCGCATCAATAGTGAAAAGTTCTCCATTTTCACCCCCCATTAGTTGGTATTTCACATTGTCAGTGGTATCTGTTGTCACATCAATTACGAAACGTTCCGCACTGTCTACAACGACATAACTACTGCTCGTAAAGCCGAAATCCCCCTTGATAAGATCCAGACCACTCACTTTTTGAACCGTTTCAAACGAATAGTCCGCTTCACCGCATCCCGAAAAGATCAATGCAGTAAAAACCAATAAGACTCGTATAAATTGTTTTATCATGTCAGCTCCTAATCCCAAAATTCATAACTTAGACCGACCGTACCGATCGCACTAGATGTGTTGTGCTGCAGTTTGCCCCAGACAGCAAAGTTCTCATGAAAATGATAGGCACCACGGACACCAAATATCAAATTATTTTCATACCCTTTAAAGGTATTTCCATCACTAAGTGTTCTGTAAAGGTATTGAAATTGATAGCCTAATTGTGCTTGAAAATCGTATCGCATATGATATCGATAGCCAAGTCCGCCGTTAAAACCAACTCGGAAAATATATGGACTTCCTCCATCCCTCCAGACACCATTACTCTCTTTGGGCTCGCTTAGCGTATTGCTCTGTTGTGCGACCCATCCCAACTCACCGCCAATTACAGCATAAAGGTTAGCAACCGGCAATTTGTAGAGGTATGCTGCATCGGCAGTTATTAAAGGCGCACCAACATACTCGTACGTAAACACTTGATTGCTCCCTATTCCAAAATCACCTTCCATTTCTGCAACACCCCCACCGGAATACCCGACTCCGAAACCGATCTGAATCGCCTGCCAGAGTCCATCTTCTAACATCAATGAAGCTCCATAGCCATCATACGCCTCTTTACAGACGGCATCAATCTCTTTCATCTCTTCTCGAGGCAGTGTACTTAATGTGTAGGTCGCACTTAACAGACACTCATCATTCGTTAACTTTCTGCTTGTCACCTCTACATCTATGATCTCTATAGGATGCGCCAGGCGAATGTCAATATTGTGTGTCGGACAGAGATCGACATGGGCCATCGCTTCTTCTGCCATCTGATCTTTGGCATCCTCTTCACAGTCTGTCAATTCAGAGTAGTCCACCAAGGCTGCGTCAAGATAAAAATCGGATTCACCACTTAAACGATACGTTTCAGTAACGTTTGCAACGGTCTCCATTTCTTTTACAGCCTTAACATTGATCTCTGTGCCATCTTCTTTAATGATCTTTGTTTCACTACTGCTCTCAGCCTCTGCAAAAAGAGAGAGGGATACAACGGCTAAAATAAAAAATATTTTTTCCATCGTATTCACCGCTACTTCTGCATCGCTAAGTTGCGATATCCAAAGAATTCCGGTTCCTGCATAAAGTCAGGTCCATAGGTCGTTGAGACTTGAAGCATCTTTAACTGCAGCACATCAAACATCTCACCCGCATCTTGCTCTTTTTCAGAGAGGGCCCCTTTGATGAGAAAATAACTGAAGAGACGGTACCCTTTTTCAAAATAGCCATTCGCCATCTGGTCACGATTGGCAGCATTGATGATGTTAAGTCGCTTATGATATTTTGTCTTTTTAACAGACGAGGTAAGGAGTTCACCTTTTTTAAGAGGAATACCATCACTTACACCCATAAAACTTGCATCTATAAATGCGAAGGTACGCCCTGCTCTTGAACGCTGAAAAGCATTGTATATACGCCGCATGCCTACCAGCCCGTCGTCCTCCATCATATCTACCGAACCGTCATAGGCAAGTAGAAAATTTTTACCTGAAGGCCCGGACATAGCATGTCCAACGAAATAAAAGTAGATAGTATCGTCCGGTTGAATACGACTGACCACTCTTTCGAGTTCATCGAGGATCTTTACTGCTGTCGCATTTTCGTTTTCAATAACAATAGTGTGACGCGAAGGAACACCCATTTTCTTTTGAAAGGCCTCGACCATAGCCTTCGAAGTCCGGGATGCGAACAGGACATCATCCGCATTTTTATAGTTTTCGATTGAGACAACGAAGAGCCAAGACTTATAATCAGGATAGACTTTTTTAGTACGTTCGATCAGGTTCTGGAGTTCATCATCTTTTGTGCTGTATTTTTTATCTGTATAACTTGTCAATATCGGCAGATAAGGGTCGTTGAGATTGGGATCTTGAAGAGTATCATCAAAAGCGATATTCACATCTTGGAATTGTTGATATTGTTGAGAAATATTCGCTGCACCATGAACCTCTGCATCATGATCAAGAAAGTCGCGGAACTTCTCCAGTTTTTGATTATACTTTCTGACAAGGCCAGAAAACTCAGCCTTTGAGCTGCCTGCGATATTGTTACGTCTCAACACCTCGTCACGATATTTTTTTTGTGCAGCGAATGTCTCACTCTGTCTTAATTGCGTCAGGTGTCTGACACGCTTTAAAAAACCAGACTCACTCTCACCTCTCTTTTTAAGAACAGGCTTTAATCTTGTAAATTCTGGTGTTACGACCTTTGCTGTACTTGAAAAAGCGCCCATGGAGTGTAGTTTAATCGCAGAAACATCGAGAGGGACATACAACTCTCTTATAGTGTTCTCTGCTGTAAGCGACAACACACTTACAAGCAATAGCGCTAGGATTTGTTGCATTAACCGTCTTTCTTCAACCAATAAATTATAAGTATAAAAATTTCTTATTAACTATTATGAGTTTCTCTTATATAACATTATGAGTAGTTATTCTACACAAAAAATCTGAAATATCAAGTATATGCTGGCTGTTGTTGGAAGTATATGAAGCAGCTATTTTAGTTATAAAACTGTCTTATTTCAGAGAGGGCGAAGTCGGTGATCAGTTCTGTATCATTAATTCGCGATAACCAAAGAATTCTGGTTCTTGAAGGTACGCATAAGAGTAGTTGCTAGATATCTCTCGTATATACGTACGTACGTTGTCAAACAGCTCTCCCGCATTTTGCGGTTTAGAGAGTGCCTCTTTGACTAAAAAGTAACTAAAGAGACGGTACTCTTTATCAAAATAGGCATTTGCCGTGTCTTGTGCACGTGAACTGTTAAGAATGTTCAGACGTTTATGATACCCCACAGAACGTGGACTTTTTTCAGGGTTGACCACGCCTTTAATAACAGCAACACCGTCCGTTGTACCGTCAAAACTCGCATCGACAAATGAGAAGGTACGCAAGGCTTTAGAGTTTAGGAACTTGTTGTACAAACGTTCGATCTTAATCGTGTTTTTAGGATCCATAAAGTCTGCCATGCCATCATACGGCAAGATCAACTGCTCGCCGCTCTCATTACTCAGACCATGCCCGCAATAGTAAAAATAAATGACATCATTGCGCTGAACTCTGCGCATCAGCTGGCGTAACTGATCTCTAATGTTTTCTACAGTGGCCTCTTCGTCATACAGAGTAATAATGTTTCTATCATTGATGTCAAGTTTTTTCTGGAAGGTTGCTTTAACCATCTTGCCTGTTCTATTTGCGAACAGAACTGAATCAGCATATTTGTACTCTTCTATTGCGATGATGAAAAGCCATGCCTTGTTATCAACATACTTTTTCTGTTCTAAATTCAACATCTCATCAAGGTCATGGTTGACATCTTGGAGCGTATCTACATCTTTGTAGGCTAAAAACAGCGGGTCAAAAGGATCGATCAGACTCGGGGTCTGTTTAACTTCACCTTGGAGAAGACGTCTGTTTCGGTCTTCGACGGCTAATCGAAACGCTTTTTGGAGAGGATAGATCTCTTCTGTTCGTTCAGCATGAAGTGTTCTGACCCGTTTCAGAAAAAGCTCTTTTGTCTCACCCGATTTACGTACCGGTTTTGCGATTGGGGTTAAGCTGGGTATCTCCACAAAACTATTGATGACTACCGTACTTTCTGCTGCCATTAAAGAGGAGAGACTCGTTATAAAAAGAAAAATGATACAAATATGCATCGTGGGATAAACATTGAGAGATAATTGCCAGCAGTATAATCAATCCTTGCTTATGCAAAAAGAAGAACTAGAATTCAGCATGCCTCTCATCTAAAACAGTCCAACTGAACACACTATATATCAGTACAATATAACCGCTTCTGTGCTCTCTTTTCCCTCTGAGGTTGGACAAGGCACGACGTTTACTAAAAAGTTCGTTCATCCCCGTACTCATGCGCGTAAGAAAAGGAAGCAAGACCGCTCAACCTTTCATCTTCATATAACCGAGCTCAAATCGCTTTGAAACCGTGGCTCTGTCTGCACGCAGACAAGGTGTAAAACAGACCTCGTTCAACGCAAGGAGTGATCTACCTCTTCTACTGTTAATGTTCTGATGTTAAGCCCTTTCACATCAGCCTGCTTTACATCTCTTCTTGATAATAACTCAAGGTGGTCTTGCCGAATTTCTTTGACTTTAGTTGTGTGAAAGCACCTATGCTCTCCGGAAGTTCCAGGCCGGTCATATGCTCAACGATGATCATGTCTACGACCTCGGCCGGTAAATTCTCAATAAGATTGATCATCTTAAGGTAGATATCTTCATGCCCTTCACGAATCGAAAATGGCGGATCGATGTAGAAGTAGGCCTCTTCATTAAGAGTTTTCAAACGCTTGACAACGGCGCCGATGTTCGCGAAGGTATCGCCTCGGTATATCTCGCATGCGCTCGGGTCAGTCTGTGCGATGTTCTCTTGCAGCACCTTCAAAGCGTTACGGTCTCTCTCCATAAAAAAGACTTTTTTAGCACCACGGCTCAAGGCCTCAAGGCCGATCGATCCGCTGCCTGAAAAAAGCTCCACAAAGTTGGCATCGATAATGTCAAACTGCAACGTGTTGTAAAAAGACTCCAGAACAATAGTCTTGGAGCTGCGTGTTGTACTCAAGGAAGGAAGGTGAAGCGTCTTTCCTTTGTATTTTCCCGAAATGATCTTTTTTGTTATCGGTTTTGCCATATATCTTTATCCTTGCAAATAGTGTTTTATACTGTATTCCAGATCTTCGTCGATCGACTGTTCTAACATCCAGCGGAGATACGCCGCGTCATTCATCGCCACCTCTTCAAGGTAGTGATCTTTGTGCTTTCCAAAAACAAACTTTTTGATCAGCACCGGTTCAATGGTAAGCTCCATCAATTTCTCATCATCAGCCATCTCGTTAAGATAGTGATGCAAAAGTCTGACGTGAAAAGCATCACTAAGTGCGCTGTGTGCTTTGAGCATCAGGCCAAGACGCTTGGCCTCTTTTTCTTCACTGCGGTAAAGTCCCAGCTCATAACGGAGATACTGGAGTGAAAAACGCTCTATCTCATCAATGAGATGCCGTGAACATTTAAGGGTGTCAATGACGCCCCCTTGCCAGAAAAAGTCCTCTTTTGCCAACATCGAAAGATCAAAGTTGATATTGTGCGCAAGCAGTATGTTGTCACTGTTATTATAGTCCTGCAAGAGAGTCCCGATCTTTGAACTGCCAAAAGCAGGTGCCTCTTTTACCATTTCATTCGTAATGTGATGCACCGCCATCGCTTCGGACCTGATCTTGCGCGGGGGCTTGATCAGCGCTTCATCGGTCATGCAGCCATCTTCACCTTCAACAATAAGGCCCAGAGCGCAGATACGATCTGCTTCCTCGAGTCCGGTGGTCTCAAGATCATGGAAGATCAGCACTGATTACTTCGCTTTTAGGCAGTTTTTCCAGCATCGTGTAGTAGTGTTCCAGGGTACGGAAGCTCTTTTCAAAACGCCACGCGATGATGAACTTGACGATCGTATTACGAATCTCCGGTTCGACTTTTTCGACACGGCCGTAATAACCAAGGGAAATATTTTTATTTTTCACCTTGGCCTCTTTATCATATTTGATACCGATGACCTGAAGATATTTGCCCTCTTTTATCGTACCGATCTCATTCTCACTCAAGGAGATACCCGATAGGTTGATCGCTTTAAACTCAAAAATATCATTGAAGTCGCCCACTTTTTCACCGAGAGCCAAGGTACCAAACAGCGCTTCAAGCGTACGCATGTTCTCTTTGCGCGCCAGTTCATAACTTGATATCTTGGATGTAAGTTCTTTCAGTCTCTCTAATGCTGAGCTCACAGTGATCCTTTAGGTTTATCAAGATTTGGAATTGGCTTAATTATACACTTAATATATAAAAATATCACATGCTTTCACCCTTGTTTTACCTGCATTGAATCTACTCTGTTTTATACTTCCAAACTTAAATCAAGAGAGCAAGATGGACTATTTAGAAATCACCGGCCCGGCCAAGCTTCAGGGCAATGTTAAAATCTCTGGCGCAAAAATGCTGCCTTGCCGATCATTGCGATGGCACTGCTTGCCAATAACACGGTTAAGATCGGTAACATGCCCGCTGTTGTTGACATCAAGACCCTCTTGAAACTCATTGAAAATCTGGGTGGAACATTCTCTTTTACAGATGAGCACACGGTAGAGATCAACACCTGCTGTCTTACCGATACCACAGCAACGTACGACATTGTCAAAACGATGCGTGCTTCCATCTTGGTCCTTGGCCCCCTTCTTTCACGTTTTGGCCACTGCGAAGTCTCTCTGCCGGGCGGTTGTGCTATTGGCCAACGTCCAATCGATCTTCACCTAAAAGCCCTGGAGCAGATGGGTGCCAAGATCACTATTCATGCCGGTTATGTCCAAGCCGAAGCACCTGACGGTCTAAAAGGTGCACATATTATCTTTGACAAGATCACCGTAACAGGGACAGCCAACATTGTCATGGCTGCCGCACTTGCCAACGGAACAACACATATCACAAATGCAGCACGAGAACCCGAAGTGGTACAGCTATGTGAGATCCTGCGTGACAGTGGTGTCGTGATAACTGGAATCGGTACATCTGAACTCACTATTGAAGGGACCTGCGGGAAACTGATCGACATTGTCCCTTTTGAGGTCATCCCGGATCGTATTGAGGCGGGTACGTACCTCTGTGCTGCTGCTATCAGCAACTCCACCATCACGCTTGACAACGTTCGTCCGGACCACCTCGAAGCCGTAACAGGAAAGCTTGAGGAGATGGGGTTTACGCTCGATATCAATGAAAGCTCAATGACTATCTATCCGGCAGACACTATCAGACCTGTCACCATCGTAACCCAGGAATATCCTGCCTTCCCAACCGACATGCAAGCTCAGTTTATGGCCTTGGCGACGCAGGCGATTGGAACATCCACTATAGAAGAACGACTTTTTGAGAACCGTTTTATGCACGTCAGTGAGCTGCAACGACTAGGGGCGAACATCAAGCTAAACGGTCATACTGCAACAATCATCGGACCCTCTGCACTTTCGGGCACGGACGTCATGGCAACCGACCTCCGGGCATCAAGCGCCATGGTCATTGCAGCCAACATCGCAGAAGGCATCACCCAGGTCCACCGTATCTACCATCTTGACCGCGGATATGAGAACCTGGAGAAAAAACTTGGTGACCTTGGAGCAAAGATCGAACGTTTAAGGGAATAACGGCCCTTTTTCTTTTACCCACCCTACACTATTC
>JAQIBF010000141.1 GCA_027859195.1 Helicobacteraceae bacterium | reverse complement strand
CAAGATAATATTCCACGTCAGTATAAAGACCAAAATATTCCGCCCGATCCGTATACGGGTACCTGGAATTTTCCCTTCAAGGTTAAGCCCGTCATCGTACATCTTGTTCGCTTTTAATAGCTCACGGAACAGCAGCGGTTCATCATTTTTTGAGAAGACATAAGGGACAACGACATTATCTACAAAATTTATAAGTTTACTCATTTGATTATTCTCTTTGATTGTTAATAGGTGTATTATAGCAATTAAAGATAACTTTTTACGCAGGCATCCTAAACTTTAGTAAAAGAGTAGGTTTAGTGCAATTTTTATAGTAGTGATGTTATAGTATTTGACTTACAAAAAGGATAGAGTGATGATGAAATATTTCCATAGACAAGTGCAGTTGTGGGGTGAAGAGATCCAGCGCTCTCTTCAAGACAAACGAATTGCCATCATTGGCAGCGGCGGGCTTGGAAGTTCACTCTCCTTTGCTCTAGGGGCATCAGGAATAGGTGAGATCCACATGGTCGATTTTGATGAAGTAAGCCTGCATAATATTCATCGCCAGATTGCGTTCAAGGTAGGTGATGAGGGGAAAAATAAAGCCCGGATTAACGCACAGCTTATAGAAGAGCGCTGCCCGTATGTAAAAGCAACGGCGCACGAGTGTGACTTTGATACTTTTGCGAAGCTGGGGATAGAGGTGGATCTTATTATCGATGCGACGGACAACCTTCCAACCCGTGCTGCGATCAATACATATGCACGATCCGTCAATACCCCGTGGGTCTACGGTTCAGTCGAAGCATTTAACGGACAGGTCTGTTTCTTTGACGAAGCCTCTTTTGAGGATGTTTTTAAGATCACCCAAAAAACACCGGCAGGAATTGCAGCACCTATCGTCATGCACATCGCTTCACTCCAGGCCAATTTGGCTTTGCGATATTTGGCTGGTCTTAGTGTTAAAAAAGATTATCTCTACTATCTTTTTTTCAATGATGAGGGTGAACTTGTTACCCAAAAATTTGGATTACCAAAAAGTTAACGCCCCTTTTGTATGACCTGGTCCCCCATGTAGTCTAGAGGAAAACTTTTATACTCTCTTGACTACAATATGTGATATTTATCATTGAAAGTACCTTTATGAAACAGATTATTTTTCTCTTTATTCTTGCGACAACACTGTTCGCAAATGACTTTGTTGAGGAGTTTTTCAATCAACAGATCGCCCTGGAAACAACATTGCATGAACAGAATTTAAGTGCAGAGACCCTTGAAACAACTTTAGATGAACAGGCTAGGCTTTATAAACGTTTTTTTGTAGATTTTATCTCAAAAGAGAGAAGTGATACTGCTATCGACCCAAATCCTTATCGAAGTGAGGCGTTCAAACTCAAACGACGTATACAGGCAAATAAGCAGAGAGATAATAGCTATGCGATATTGCGAGATGAGTTGAAATTGGCAACATTAGTGTTGAAACAGAATATTCGCTCATCAATGAACGAGGTTATCCAAGCTACAAAACTGGGCTCGTATAAGGAATTTGAAGATAATTTACAGGTAATTATTACAAAACGTCATGAGAACGAGCCGCATTTTGATATTGAAAAATATACCTTTTTAGAAGGAATAGCTGATCCTGATCCGTTGATCCTAAATGTAAAAGAAAATATGGATGAATACCGGTATATTCAAAACATACATACTAATTTAAGTGCTGCTCTGATCGAAGATGCGCAAACAGTCTATAAAGCCGGCGTAATATCGGGGTACGGGCTACTCGCCTTCGCCATGAAGATCAGTAATACAGCTGTGGCTAAAAACATAGACCCTTATTTGTCATATATTTATCTGAGCAGCGCTAAATTTGTCTACATTACTATTATTTTGCTTTTTGCTTTTGTTCTTCGTAAAATGCTTATTTTTGGATTGCGACGCCTGCTCAACCTTGTGAGCAGACAAGAAGATGATATCCACTATATAATTGCCCGAATCTCCAGCCCTTTTACGCTGTTTACTATCATATTGACATCAGAATTGATTGTTATGGTCTATTCAGGGGTTAGTGATGTACGTTGGCTGATCACTTTTTACAATATTACCTATGTCTTCATCGTTTCGTTCTTTATCTATCGTCTGGGCAATGCGATCGCTGTCATCAAAATGGAGCAGTTGGAGCGCAATAAGTATATAAGAAATGAAGTGATCAATCTCGGATTAAAGGCTATGAATGGGCTTGTAGCCTTTATTGCACTGATCCTGATTTTAAAGATGCTCAACGTCAATCTTACCGCCATACTCTCAGGTCTTGGTATAGGTGGTATTGCTGTGGCGTTTGCTGCTAAAGATACACTTGCCAACTTTTTTGGATCGGTCTCAATTCTTTTGACCGATCTGTTCGAACAGGGTGATTGGATCGCTGTTGATACGATGGAAGGGACCGTAGTAGAGATAGGTCTGAGAGCAACAACGATCCGTACCTTTGATAATGCATTGATCGCTATTCCAAATTCAAAATTGGCTGATAACGGGATCAAGAACTGGAGCCGCCGTTTGATGGGACGCCGTATCAAGATGAGTATCGGGGTGACATACGAGTCGGATATGAATAATATCAAAAAAGCGATAGCTGAGATTAGAGAGATGTTGCAAAATCATCTGGATATAGTGACAGAAAAGAGTGAATATATGAGCAGCGAACGCCAGTTAAAACTGGTCTCAAAGGAGGACTCGAAAGGGATCAAACGTACGATCATGGTCTACCTCGATACGTTCGGAAGTTCAAGTATCGATATTCTAGTCTACTGTTTCAGCCGTTCTGTTGTCTGGGTAGAATGGCATGAAGTCAAAGAAGATGTGATGTTTAAGATAGCAGATATCTTAAAAGAAAATGATCTTGAGTTTGCTTACCCGACGATGATGCTCCATCAGCCAGAAGGTCGGCAAGATATTACAGAGTAGAGAGAAAGTCTGAAACAGCGTCGATCTGTTCATCGTTTAATGCAGTGACCTGCGCTTTCATAATACCTTTCATCGTCTTGCCGTAGCTGCCGTCCTTATAGCCTTTTAAAGCGCTAACCGTTCTCTTTTGATCCCAGCCCTTAATGATTAGTGATGTGTTGAGTGCTGCTTTTTCACCACTCTTGCCATGGCATGAAGCACACTTTCGCGCGAAAATAGCATGGCCATTAACAGCCGTCTCCTCTTTTTCTTTGACAGCCGGTTCCTCTATTACCGCCACAGGTGTAACAGTTTTTGTGACCGTTACACTCTCCATTGCAACCTGTTTCTGCTCAACAATAGTCTCTTTTTCAGACGTTTTAGCCGTTGTTGATTGGTTGTTATCGCTGTTGTCACTGCAGGCAGCTAGTAAAAGTGTCAAAGTAAGTAGTAGAATTGATCTCATAAGCAGGGTCCATATTCGATAAAAGTGAGAAGATTATAGCACTGCAGCTCTTAGGCAGATCGAGCAGTGTTAAAAGGTTAAAGAAAGTTTAACATTAAAGATGTCCTATAATATGTTGATACGGTCGCGATGCAGTTTGACAATGCCGTTATGTTCAAACTCTTTTAACAGCCTGCTTATCACCTCTCTCGATGTGCCAAGGTGTGATGCCAGCTTTTCATGGGTGATAGTGATCGTACTGTTATCTTGGTCATGTAACCAGTCGAGCAGACGGTGATCCAGTTTTTTAAAACGTACATCTTCAATGAGTCCGGCCATCCCCTCCAAGCGCCGTGCAAAAAGAGAAAATACAAATTGTTGGTAAGGGGCTTCAGCTGCGTAGATAGTTTTGACGACATCAGCAGGTAAGATATACCCTTCAATATCACTTTCACAAACAGCCGTACCGATAGCCGGAGTGTCTGTAAAGGCTGAATTGAGGTTTACATTACACTGTTCACCGTTTTCCATGAAATAGAGAGTGATCTCTTGACCGCTCTCATGCAGGCGGTCGACACGTACTGAAAACCATCGACTAGAAAGAGAATTTCTTTACATTGGTCGCCTTGGGCAAACAGTTCCACTCCTTTAGGCATTTTCACCTCTTTTGCATGGCTGAGCAACAGGGTCTGCGCTTCATTGGAAAGGGCTTCAAAAAAGGGGAAAAGTCGCATATCAAACCTTATCGCTATGAGTGTGATCAGTATAGAAAAGAAAAGCGAAAAAGAGCAAAATAGTGCCCATAGGAAAAAAACGGTATAATCGCGTTAACTTAGAGATCAAACCCGGGCGATCTATTACAACACCGCCCGGGTTCCAACACGAGATAACATGACATTTGAACCGTATCCATTTGAAAAATTAAACACACTTTTAGCGAATATCACGCCGAACCCGGAACTTGAACCTATTGTTTTGACGATTGGTGAACCCCAGTTTGAGACCCCCGCCTTTATTCAAGAAGCGTTAAAAAAGAGTTCACAACTCCTTAAAAAGTATCCGAAAACGGCCGGAGAAGAGTATCTTCGAGAGGCGATGCGCGCATTCGTCAAAGGACGTTTCGGTGTCGAACTAAATGATAATGAACTTATCCCTTCTTTTGGAACACGTGAGGTGCTTTTTAACTTTCCGCAATACTTTTTATTTGATAAAAAAGATCCGCTGATCGCCTTTACCAATCCTTTCTACCAGATCTATGAAGGTGCAGCCATAGCCAGTCGGGCAAAAATGCACTTTATGAATCTGACTGAAGCAAATGCATTTAAACCTGAAATCGATGAAGTCGTATTGAACAAGTGCGATTTGGTGATCTTAAACTTTCCGAACAATCCGACGGCATCTTGTCTTAGCCTTGATGAACTTGGTGAGTGGGTGAAGCTGGCGCTTAAACATGACTTTGTTCTGTTGAACGATGAGTGCTACTCTGAGATCTATACGGACAAACCGGTGCCTTCTCTTTTAGAAGCCTCAATACATGTAGGCAATCACGACTTCAAAAATGTATTGGTTATTAACTCGATTTCGAAGCGATCTTCTGCACCGGGGCTGCGCAGCGGTTTTATTGCTGGCGATAAAGCAATATTAAAAGGGTACCTTGAATATCGTACGTACATCGGTGCAGCGTCACCACTGCCTCTACAGGTCGCAGCAGCCGCGGCGTGGGGAGACGAAGAGCACGTGGCAGCATCACGAAAAGTGTATCGACGCAATTTTGAATTAGCAAAAGAGATCTTGGGGCTGGATATGCCGGAAGCGACCTTCTATATCTGGCTGAAAGTTGACAATGCGATAGAGATGACGAAAAAACTTTACCGTGAGTATAATCTTAAAGTCCTGCCGGGAGAGTATCTGGCCCGCGATGATGAAAAAGGTGAAAACCCGGGTAGAGGTTACCTGCGTATCGCCTTGGTTGAGAATGAGACAAAAACAGAAGAAGCACTATTACGTATAAAGGCAGCATTAGTATGAATGAGTTTAAAGAAAAAGTTTTAAAAGCACAATCAGAGGGTGATATCGCTTCACTGTATGTTTTAGAAGTTGAGGCGCAAGAGCTGTTGGAAGAGTCTGACCTTATTGCCTATTATGCCAATATCTTGGATCTTGCGTTGGAAAACCTGACGAGCGCTCTGGAAAATGCGCGACAGATGGATATTGCTGAGGTTCAAGACTTTGCAACGCTGCGTGCCTTGTATGAATATGCCATGGAACATTACAGCGCAGGTAAAAAAACGGATGCTTCCGCTCTCTTTGAGATCTTGGCCGGACTGTGCAGTGATGCTACCTTCAGCGAATCAATGAAAATACATCAACTGGGTGCTGATGCAGGCTTAACTCTTGATCTCTTTATTGCCACTATCGCTGATGTTGATGCGACACATAGGGCGCATAATTTTTACATCTCTCACTTTAAAAAAGAGGCACTTGCTGCCATACAAAGAGCAGGGACAAAATCGTGAAGATCCATTTCATCGGTATTGGCGGAATTGGTATCTCAGGGCTGGCGCAATACATGCATTTTAGAGGGCATGAGATCACGGGTTCGGATATTTCAGATTCACGAATAGTAAAGATCTTGCGTGACAAGGGGATTAAAGTCACTATTCCTCACAATAAAAATGCGATTGAAGATCAAGATCTGGTCATTCACTCTGCCATTATCCGTGCCAATAACCCTGAAGTGGTTGCAGCTAAAGAGAAGGATATCAAAGTCCTGGCCCGCCGTGAAGCCCTTTTGGATCTTCTTCACGAGCAGCAAGTCTATGCGGTTGCCGGTGCCCATGGGAAAAGTACCACTTCAGCCATTCTTGCCGCTATTATGGATGGTTCTGCCATTATCGGGGCGGAGTCAAAAGGCTTTGGCTCCAACGTCCGATATGATGCGAGTTGTGAACAGCTGATCTTTGAAGCCGATGAAAGTGATGGAAGCTTTTTGAACTCCAATCCATACTGTGCGATCGTGATCAATGCCGAGCCGGAGCATATGGAATATTACAACTACGACTATGAGCTTTTTTATGACTCATACCGTAAGTTTATAGCGTCTGCCAAACTGCGTGTTATCAACGCGGAAGATGCGTTTTTAAGTACCATCGAAGGCGAGGCTATTCGTCTCTATCCAAGCAAAGATATCACCGATATCAACTATATTCTGATCGACGATGAACCCTACACATCATTTACGCTGAAGGATCTTGGAAGCTTCAGTGTCTGGGGCTTTGGCACACATATTGCTGTTGATGCCGCTCTTGCCGTTTTGGCGGCACTGGAGAGCATGGATCTGGAGACGATCCGTATTAAACTGCTTCACTTCAAGGGGATAAAAAAGCGTTTTGATATTATCTGCAAAGGTGAGAATGCTATCATTATTGATGATTATGGCCACCATCCGACTGAGATTTCGGCAACGATGAGTTCAGTGAAAGAGTTTGCTAAACTTCAAAATCTTACATCGATCACTGCTATCTGGCAACCGCATAAATATTCACGCACGATCGATAACCTGGAAGCGTTTACAAACTGTTTTGAAGGGGCTGACTGTCTTATCATTCTCCCCGTCTGGGCAGCAAGCGAAGCGGAACAGTATATTGATTTTGAAAATGAGTTTAGCCGCTACAATCTTAAGATGATGGACTACCTCAGACGAGACGAAGAGAGCATTAACCTCTGTAAACACGACGAAGTGATAGAGACGTTAGACAAAGGCCTTATTATCGGTTTTGGTGCCGGTGATATTACCTATCAACTTAGAGGAGAAAAATAATGGCATATATTCTTGGGCTTGTTATCGTTACGCTTTTTTTTGGTGTTATGCACTTTTTTACAGAGTTGGATGTAAAACAGAAAATCATCTCGACGCTTTTAGTGCTCTCCTTTATAATGGGTGCGCTTTTTTATAACACGCTGCAAAATAAAAATGCAGCACAGGTACGTGACGTGATGTTACGATACAACCAGGGCCAAAACGTACAGTGCGGCAATTATGATGTTTCGAAGAGCACCTTTTCTCTTAGCGAAGGTACACAGACATTTATCGGTAGAAAAGAGAGCAGTCACGCGGGTGAAATGGTCTCAGCAAGCGATTGTGAATGAGTCTGGACTCGTTGATCGATCGACTCGACCTAACCGGTCATATCGACTCTTTTAATGCTTTTTTCAGCCGACCAAAAAAACTTTTTATAGAGGGTGATCAAGAGCGTCATTTTAACTATATTGAGGCACTTGACAAGCTGACGTTCAGATCCCCTCCAAAAGTCACCGAGTTCCAACCCATTACCTCCCACCTGAAAAAACAGGGGGTTCTGCGCTTTGAGCAGATCTTTGAAGTCATCAAAGTTGTCCGCTATTTTCGCACACTTAAAAACAGTACTTATGACGGTATTATCGGTGAGTGGATGCATAAAATCCAGATACCTGAACGGTTTAGTGATGAGGTCGAGAGCTATTTTGACCTTGAAGGCCGTTTTAATGAAGAGCTCGATGAAGAACTGTTCGGACTCTCTTTGCGAATCAAAGTCATTAAAGATGAGATCAATGCTTCAATGCGTCGTCTGCTTCACAATGCAAAGGTTTCCCCCTACCTTGTGGATACACAGATTCACTATGTGAATGAGGAGGAGTGTCTTTTAGTACGCGGCGGCTTTAACCATGTCATGAAAGGGCATGTTGCCGGTCGTACCAGCGGAGGATTCTTTTACGTTGTGCCTGATGCTATGGCTAAAAACCGTGATCAGATCAAGAGTATCCAGACCATGCGGGAAGTCAAGTTTTATGAGTATGCCAAGACCTTCTCCAAAGCCCTCGTAGAACTTCTTCCTTTTATTGCTTTTATAGACAAAGAGTTTGAGCGTTTTGACCACTATCAGGCCCGGCTGCACTTTGCCCGGGCCAAAGATCTTGCTATCATCAAAGCACAGAAAAACAGAGAGATAAAGCTGGCCGATTTTGAGCATCCGGCACTTCACAAACCAAAACCTGTCAGTGTTGACTTCTCCAAATCTGTTTTGATGATCACCGGGGTTAATGCCGGTGGAAAGACCATGCTGCTTAAGGCCATTCTCTCTGCGGCTTTGATGGCAAAATACCTTATCCCGATGAAGCTCAACAAACATAAATCCGTTATCGGCAACTTTAAACGTTTTGAAGCCATCATCGATGACCCTCAAAATGTTAAAAATGATATCTCGACCTTTGCCGGACGTATGCAGCAGTTTTCACACCTCTTTTCGCAACATGACGCGCTTGTCGGTGTTGACGAGATCGAACTTGGAACGGACAGTGATGAGGCTGCGGCACTGTTTAAAGTGATCCTGGATGATCTGATCGCCAAAGGGCAGAAGATCGTCGTTACCACCCACCATAAACGTTTAGCCGCATTGATGGCAGACCGTGATGATGTAGAGCTGATGGCGGCGATCTATGATGAAGAGCATCGCCAGCCGACCTATGAATTTTTACAGGGGATCATTGGCAAGTCGTATGCTTTTGAGACAGCACTGCGTTATGGCATCATGAACTCGGTCGTAGAACGTGCGAAGACGGTCTATGGTGAAAACCATGAGAAGCTCAATGAACTTATTGAAAGAGGGGCTGAGCTGGAACGTGAGCTAAAGGTTAAACAGGCCCTTTTGGATGAAAAACTCACTACTGTCGAGAGTAGAGAACGCGACTTGAAAGCACAAAAAGAGGAGCTGAACCATATCTTGCAAGAGGAGCGCAGCAAACTCAAAATGAGCTATGCCAGTTCTATTGAAAAGGCAAAAGAGGCGGCGCGTCAAAGTGATACTAAAAGTATTCATAAAAAGATGAACGAAGCCAATCGTGCACTGCCGCAAGAAGAACTGCCTAAACAAGAGATGCATTATGAGTTCAAGATCGGAGACCCAGTCAAGTACCGTAAATCCAGAGGTACACTGATCAATCTTAAGGCCAAAGAGGCGATGATCGAAGTTGAGGGTATGCGGCTGCGTGTCAAGCGGGATGAACTGCGTCCTTCAGGAAATGTTCTCAAGAAAAAGACAAAGACAGATGTTACGCACAAGATAGAACGCCGCAGCGGACTTAAGTTGGACTTGCACGGTCTGCGCGCCGAGGAAGCGGAAGAGAAGATGGACAAGTTTCTCTCAGATGCTTTGATCGATGGCTGGGATGAGGTTATCATCTATCACGGTATCGGTACCGGTAAACTCTCTTATGCGGTCAAAAACTTTTTAACCGCACATCCCAAAGTGAACTCTTTTGAGGACGCGCCTCAGCACATGGGTGGATTTGGTGCTAAAATAGTGCGATTGTAAGAGTATGACAAAGTGATTGGAAAAATGGCAGAAGTAAATTCTAACAGCAATATAAAAAAAGTAGAAGATGAGATCATCAATAAAACCAGTTTTGAGACGGAGTAGGGTTGTTATGACAAAAGAAGAGTACCAAAAAAACATAGAACTGTTACGCAAATACGCTCATTACTATTATGTATTAGATGACCCGTTAACGACCGATGAAGTGTATGACAAGCTCTATCATGAGGTCTTGCGTTTTGAAGAAGAATATCCGAATGAAGTGTTGGAGAATTCACCGACACAGCGGGTTGGAGGTGTCCCCTTAGATAAATTTATCAAGGCAAAACATCCCAGCCGTATGTGGTCGTTAGAAGATATTTTTAATGCTGAAGAACTTGAAAAGTGGCTGGAAAAGACAGGAAAGCTGGTGGATGATATCAGCTTTTATTGCGAGCCGAAATTTGACGGGGCCAGTCTTAACCTTATATATGAAAACGGTCAACTTTCTCAAGCAATCACACGGGGAGATGGTGTCATCGGCGAAGATGTGACCCAAAACACAAAAACGATTCAAAGTGTTCCCTTACAGATAGACTATCTTGAAAAGATCGAGATCCGCGGTGAGGTTGTGATCTTTAAAGATGAGTTTGAGCAGATCAATGTTGAACGTGCAAAAATGGGTGAAGCCCTTTTTGCGAACCCTCGCAATGCAGCGGCAGGTTCACTGCGTCAGCTTGACCCTAAGGTGACGGCTAAACGAAACTTAGTCTTTTTGCCGTACGGTATCGGTGAAAACAGTCTTGAAGAGAAGTTGTTACATAAACGGATGGAACGGGTATACAGCTGGGGGTTCAGAGAACCTCCGCGTCGCAAGACCACTGCGGGCTTTATAGAGATCGAAGCTATTTATGAGCAGATGAGAGAGGAGCGTGACAGCTACAGCATGATGCTTGACGGTATGGTGATCAAGGTCGACCAGATCGAAGCGCAGCAAGAGATGGGATACACTGTTAAAGTACCCCGTTGGGCTGTTGCGTACAAGTTTCCTGCGGTCGAGAAAATCACAACACTCAAAGAGATAATCTTGCAAGTAGGCCGAAGTGGGGCAGTTACCCCGGTGGCTGTTGTTGAGCCGACGCCTATAGAAGGTGTTGTCGTAGAACGTGCTTCGCTTCATAACTTTGATGAGATAGACCGTAAAGATATCCGTATTGGGGACAAGGTGATCATTTTGCGTTCGGGGGATGTTATTCCTAAGATCATAAAGGTCTTGACCCATGAACGTGACGGTTCTCAAAAAGCATATATACGTCCGACTTTGTGTCCTGTCTGTGGAAGTGAACTGCTCGATGAAGGGGCATTGACCAAGTGCCAAAACCTTACCTGTTCTGCAAGAGTTGTCAATGCGATGATCTACTTTGCCTCTAAGCCCTGTCTCAACATCGACGGTTTAGGTGATAAAATTGTAGAGATCTTGTATAGAGAGGGATTGATAAAAAACGTGATCGATCTTTTCTCTTTAGAGCTTGATCAGCTTTTAGCTTTGGATGGTTTTAAAGAGAAAAAGAGCCAAAAGCTTCTTGATTCGATTGCCGGTGCAAAAGGGTGTGAGTGTTGGCGTTTTATCAACGGTCTTGGTATGGAACATATCGGTGAAGTCGGTTCTAAAAGTCTTTGTGAACATTTTGGCGTGCGTTTTATCGAGGCCACGAAAGAAGCGTTGATCGCAATAGACGGTTTTGGCGAAGAGATGGCCAATTCGGTCTTGGAATTTGTCCGTGTGAATAAGGATGATATTCAAGCCCTCGAAGCGATACTCCAACCCGTAGAACCGGCGCAAAAAGAAGAGGTGGCTGAGAATCCTTTTAAAGCCAAGACCGTTGTCTTAACGGGTTCGATGAGTGAGTCCCGTGGTAATATCAAAACAATGTTAGAGTCATTAGGCGCTAAAGTCTCGGGCTCCGTCTCTAAAAAGACAGACTATGTTATTTACGGCGAAGATGCCGGAAGCAAATATGATAAAGCAGTCAGCTTGGATGTCAAGACCGTTACGGAAGATGAGATGAAGGAGATGTTATCATGAAAAAGATCATCCTGGTTCTCTTGAGTGTAGTGACACTCTCTTTTGGCGAGGCTCTTGATAGAACTGGACCTTATATCTCCGTAGGCGGGGGATATGCTGTTTTTGATGATGATAAACGGATGGAGGCACCGTTAAAGGGTGTCACTCCGTCATATAACGTCAACATTATCGGCGGTGTGTTTATTAACCGATACCTATCTGTAGAGATCGCTTACGACTATTACAAAACCTTTGTCAATGACGAAAACGACAACACAACCAAACTTTCAGTGGTCGATGTGGCAACGAAGGTGCACTACCCTCTTTGGGATGAGCGTATTGATCTCTACGGTGCTTTTGGGGCCGGACAGGTCTATTGGGTAGAGAATTTAAATGGGATTTCACAAGATGACAAGTCCGGAGTTTTACGCGGAGATGTCGGGGCAGGGTTTAGAGCTTTGAACTGGTTGACATTCAATGTCGGTTATCGTCGGTACTTTTTTACCTTGGATCATCAAACAGGCGTTGATGCCGAGAGCAATATTATTTATAAACGATACAACATGGGACTCAGTTCCGTATATGCAAACATAGAGGTACAATTTTAATGCGGTTAGACCAATATCTGGTAGAAAAGGGTTTCGTAGATTCACGGACCAAGGCACAGGAACTCATTAAGTCGCGTAAAGTCAGTGTTAACGGTAAACCCGTAACAAAACCTGCGTTCAAGATCACCGGTGAGAACGTTGAAATAGCCGATGAGATGATCTATGTCTCAAGAGGTGCACATAAACTCAAAGGGTTTTTGCCTTCACTTCCTTTTACACCTAAAGGGCTTCATGTACTGGATATCGGTGCCAGTACCGGTGGATTTACCCAGGTGCTTTTAGAAGAGGGCGCTTCTTCTGTTACCTGTGTCGATGTCGGTCAGGGTCAATTGCATCAAAAACTGCAAGATGACAAACGGGTCATCAGTTTTGAAAAGATGGATATTAGGGACTTTACCAGACAAAGACGCTTTGATCTTGTGACAAGCGATGTCTCTTTTATCTCGCTCCACCATATTTTGGAATCTATCGATGCCATGAGTAAAAAGTGGATCATCTTGCTATTCAAGCCGCAGTTTGAGGTGGGTAAAGATGTAAAACGCGACAGTAACGGTGTCGTTATCGATGAAAAGGCGATAGAACGTTCCAAAAATGAGTTTGAAAAGGCAACCGCTGCATTGGGTTGGAAGATGGTGCATCATGAACCATCTACCTTAAGTGGCAAAGAAGGAAATATCGAGGAGTGTTACTGTTTTGAAAAATGTTAAAGCGATCGCCATAGGCGGATTTGACGGTATGCATGTCGGGCATCAGCAGCTATTTGAAGCAGTCGGTGAGCATGGGGCTGTCTTGGTCATAGAGACAGGCTATGCCAACCTGACACCGGCAAGGGAGAGAGAACATCATTGTGATCTGCCTATCTTCTTTTATGAACTCGAATCGATACGGCACCTCGATGCAGAAGGCTTCATCTCTAAACTGGAAGAAGAATTCCCCGTTCTGGAGAAGATCGTTATAGGTTACGACTTTCATTTTGGAAAGGACCGCTGTTACTCTATTGACGATCTGCGCAGACTGTTCAAGGGCAGCGTCGAGGTGATCGCCGAGGTCAAGATCGATGGCGACTCCGTTCACTCCCATAAGATCCGTGCCAAACTTCAAATCGGTGATATCAAAGCGGCCAACCGTTTTTTAGGCTATAACTTTACGGTTGCGGGTAAAAAAGTAAAAGGACAGGGGTTGGGTAAAAAAGAGCTTTTTGCCACGATCAATATCGATGTTAAAGATTTTCTTCTTCCAAAAGAGGGGGTGTATGTCACGACCGCACGTCTGAACGGGGAAGAGCACTACCGTCCGGCCGTCAGTTTTATCGGTCACCGTGTCACAACCGACGGTTCATTCGCTGTTGAAACCCATATACTCGACGGCGTTGACATAGAGGTAGAGAAGTTACGTCTCTCTTTTGTGGATTTTATCCGTCCGAATCAAAAGTTTGATGACCTGAAAAGTCTAAAAACGGCAATCGCTGATGATATTGCGATCGCGAAGCGCAAGACAGGACGCTTGAGTCTGTAGAGTGCGTTGCGAATTCAGTTTTTTCAGAGCAGTAGCGCTAACCTTTTTCTAAAATTTGTGTCATTTGTGGATAAAAGTTCTCTAATTGACCGCTAATAACGAATTTTCTCGAGAAAACGCTTCCCCTCTTAGCCACATTTAATCAAGTAAGTTGTAGAATCGCGGAATTAATTTGTACTAAAGGGACACAGAATGGGTGAATTGTTTACATTCTTTGGTCTGATCAGCCATGATCACACTTTTATCTATATGACGCACATGTTGCTAGCTGCACTAATCGTAATTGTTATCGCTAAGATGGCAGTAAGCAATATGAAAGTAGTTCCAACCGGAACACAAAACCTTTTAGAAGCATACCTTGGCGGTGTGCTTGCTATGGGTGCTGACGTTATGGGTAAAGAAGAAGCACGTCGTTACCTTCCTCTTGTAGCTACAATCGGTCTTTTTGTAGCCGTTGCCAACATTATCGGTATTCTTCCGGGTTTTGAAGCGCCGTCTGCGTTCCTTGACTTTACACTTGCCCTTGCACTTGTCGTATTTGTATACTATAACTTCGAAGGTATCCGTCGTAATGGTGTCATAAAGTATTTCGCGCACTTCCTTGGACCAGTTTGGTGGTTGGCGTGGTTGATGTTCCCGATCGAGATCGTTTCACATATCTCTCGTATCATCTCTCTTTCATTCCGTCTTTTCGGAAATGTTAAAGGTGATGATATGTTCCTGATGGTAATCTTGATGCTTGCACCATGGTTACTACCGATGATCCCATTCGCACTACTGTCGTTCATGGCGCTATTGCAAGCCTTTATCTTTATGATGCTGACATACGTTTATCTTGGCGGTGCTGTTCAGATCGCTGACGATCACTAACCCATTTTTATGAAGCGAAGCATTTTCGACAAGATCATCAGCTTCCTTCTTGGTATCTCTTGGACCTTTATTGTCCTTGGTGCCTATATCGTCTTTAAAATCTTTCTTTTTATGGGTGTCGCTTCGGCACTCTTTCTCTCTATACTTTATATCATCTTCGGTCTTTTTATTATTCTTTTGCTCGAAACGATGCTGACGTACAGAGAACGTCTGGACGAGTCCAAAAAACAGACAGAACTTCTTCAAGAGATTCGTAACTCCCTTAAAGATTAAGCACTTCCTAAATTTCAACCTATCTTGCTTTACCATAATAAGAGACTAACCGTTTTTTATAGTAAAATACCAAAAACATATAAAGAAGTATGATGACATTACACGACAACATAACGATACCAGAGACGGTTTTTGTTCAAGAGATCGATGGTGAAACAGTCCTGCTTGACACTGTTAACGAAGAGTCTTTTGGCTTAGACGAGACGGCGGCAGTGATTTGGCACTATCTCAGTGAATCAGGTTCTTTATCAAAAGCACATGATGAGATAAATAAAGAGTATGAGGTCGATGCCGTACAGTTGGAAAGAGATATCTGCCATTTTGTGCAAGAATTAGTCGATGCCGGATTAGTGCAACTGCTAGCGTAACAGATGAAACATTATCTGATCACAGATCCAAAATACTATGGTTCTGAGCGCTTGATCTTTTCAAAAAAACTGAAAGCTGTTTTAACAAAAGAGCAGGTTGATTTTGCGCTTTACCGTGATAAAAACAGTTCAAATTACAGTGAGATAGCAGCGCTGTTTTTAGATCTCTGTTCGCAGTTTGAAAATACAAAAGCACTGTTACACGGTGATGTAGAACTGTCGGCTCGGCTGAATGCGTATGGCGTTCATCTGACGTCACTGCAATGTAATGAGATCGAAAAAGCCAAAGCCCTGGGACTTTTTGTGATTATCTCCTGCCACAGTGAAAAAGAGATCTTGCAGGCGCAAAATAGAGGTGCTGATGCGGTGACATACAGTCCCATTTTCACCACTCCGGACAAGGGTAAACCCAAGGGTTTAGAGGATTTAAATGAAAGAGTGGCTAAAATAAGCCTACCTATTATCGCGCTGGGCGGAATTACTACGCCGGAGCAGGTAAAAGCGGTTGAGAAAAGCGGAGCATACGGCTTCGCTTCGATCCGCTATTTCATAGAAAACTAATATATTTTAATAAAGTCAGTCGTTAGACTGACCTTCCACAAGGAAACTAATGTTTGAAGTCGTTATCGGCCTTGAAGTCCACACCCAGCTTAATACAGAGACAAAACTTTTTTGTTCATGCCCAACAAGTTTTAATGATCGTCCTAATGTCAACACCTGCCCAACGTGTTTAGCACTGCCTGGTGCTTTGCCTGTACTTAACAAAAGTGTATTGGAAAAGTCTATCATGCTTGGAACAGCGATCGGTGCGACCGTCAACCGTACCTCGTTTTTTGACCGCAAGTCGTATTTTTATCCGGACAGCCCCAGTGCATACCAGATCACGCAGCTTTATACACCTGTCGTTGAACACGGTACTCTTGACATAGACTTTGAAGATGGTTCAAGTAAGACTATCCGTATCAACCGTGCGCATATCGAAGCGGATGCAGGGAAAAATATTCATGAGGGTGCTATCTCCAAAGTTGACCTGAACCGTGCGGGAACACCGCTGCTGGAGATCGTCTCTGAACCGGACATGCGTTCAGCTGAAGAAGCCGTGCTTTATGTGAAAAAACTTCACTCAATAGTACGTTACCTGGACATCTCCAATGCCAACATGCAAGAGGGTTCTTTTCGTGTTGATGTAAACGTTTCGATTCGTCCTAAAGGTGATGAAAAGCTCTATACCCGTGTTGAGATCAAAAATATCAACAGCTTCCGTTTTATCCACAAAGCGATCGAAATCGAAGTAGAACGTCAGATAGAAGCTTGGGAAGATGGTGTTTATGATGAAGAGATTCGTCAAGAGACACGTCTTTTTGACCAGGTCAAACAAGAGACACGTTCTATGCGCGGTAAAGAAGAAGCGGCCGATTACCGTTACTTTCCGGAGCCGGATCTTCTTAAAGCACTCATTTCTGATGAGATGTTTACAACATTCAGCGATATCCCTGAGTTGCCGGATCAGAAAAAAGCACGCTTGGTCTCTGAATACGGTATGCGTGAGTATGATGCAGCGGTGATCACCTCTGATCTTGAGACAGCACACTTCTTTGAAGCGATGCTGAGAGAAGGGATCAATGCTAAAAATGCGATCACCTGGTTGACGGTAGAGCTACAGGGGCGACTTAAAGGCGGTATGACGGTCACAACGTCACCGGTAGATGCCAAGACGCTTGGAACGCTTGTTAAACGTATCGAAGACAAGACCATCAGCGGTAAAGCAGCTAAAGAGGTTCTTGACTATTTGATGGAGAACGAAAACGATGTTGATGCTGCCATTGAGAAACTGGGTCTCAAGCAGATGAATGACACGGGTGCACTAGAGACGATAATTGACGCGATCATAGCGGCCAACGACGATAAAGTCGAGCAGTACAAAGGCGGTAAAGAGAAACTGTTCGGCTTCTTTGTCGGTCAGACGATGAAAGAAAGTAAAGGGACTGCCAATCCGCAAACTGTAAACGAGATGCTAAAAACTAAATTAGGTTAAAGGCTTCTCCATGGATGAAGAACAGATCGTGTCTGATAACACTTCATCTCCTCTCTACAAGCCTGCGGGGTTTATCTCAAAAAGAGTAGTGGACAGCGCTTATTTCCTAAAAACATCACCGCGCTACAAACGGACAAAAAACTTCTTTTATGACCTTTTAGAGAACAATAACTACGTCTATAAACGTTATTTTGACCTGATGATGATGGTCCTGATCTTTTCGAGTGTCGTTATTTTGATTCGCGAAGTACGTTACGCATCCCATGATTTTTTAGCATTTTTCAATGACTATATTATCTCATTTGTCTTTCTTATCGAGTATCTGTTTCGTTTTTGGGTGATCAGTGACTCGTCAGCCATTATCATCAGACAGTATGAACAAGATGAACTGCTTCAACGGCGGTTTCGGGTAGGGCATGCTCTTTTGAAAGTCTCTGTCGCCAAGTGGAACTATGTCCGTTCACCGGCTGCGATCATCGATCTTTTGGCGATCATGCCATTCTTTCATGAACTGCGCCTGTTGCGTCTGTTTGTTCTTTTCCGTGTCTTCAAGATCTTCCGATATACCAAGAATATGCAGTATTTCGGTTATATTCTCTCACACAAGAAGTTCGAGTTACTGACGCTATTGACCTTTGCAAGTGTCGTTGTTTTTGTTTCATCGGTACTGATCTATGTGATGGAAGCTAAAAACCCTGATTCAGCGATCAATACCCTCTTCGATGCTTTCTACTGGTCTATCGTCACCATCTCGACAGTCGGGTACGGTGATGTCGCGCCGGTGACGCAAGAGGGACGGATGGTCGCTATCCTCGTTATTATCTCGGGAATTGCTGTCATCTCTTTCGCGACATCGATCGTGGTGACAGCGTTTACGGAAAAACTCGATGACATCCGCGAGAACAAGATGTTCACAGATATTAAACATTTGGACCACTTTTATCTGATCTGCGGATACAGTATCGTCGCAAAGCAGACGGCATCAAAACTGCGCCGAAGCGGCAGAGATGTCGTTGTGCTCGACACCGATTACGGGCGTATTAAAGAGGCCAAGGAAAATCAGCTGTATGGACTGATGCTTGATCCGGCCTCTCTATCGACCTATCAGAGTATGGGGATCGATTTTGAAAAGCAGGTCATAGCCGTTATCTTGCTGCGCGAAAGTGATATTCTTAATGTCTATACGGCGTTGACCCTGCGGGCGATGGATCAGAAGACGAAAGTACTTTCCCTGCTGCATGAAAAGAAGAACCGCCGCAAGTTGCACCTTTCCGGAGTGAACCATATTGTCTATTCACAGGAGTTGATCGGACTTCTTTCCAAGGAGTACAGCGGCAGGCCGATGGCTTTTGAGACCTTGAGTATGCTGCGGGCAGAAGATTCGGGGACGGCGATGGAAGAGATCGTCGTGGACGAACGGATCGCAGCTAATTTCAGCAGTGTCGGCGAACTTCATGTCCGAAGACATCGTCTGTTACTGATCGGAGTTTCCAAGCTGCAAGTCGAGAACTTTCTTTTCAATCCTGCCCATGAGACACCGGTCGAAGTGGGTGACATTATGATCGTTGTAGGAGAACACTCTATGATCAATGAGTTTAGACTTTTTATACACAAGAGGCTGAGATGAAGACGTTAGACGTTGTTGTTTTCGGCTATGCAGAATTTGCAAAAGAGATTGTTCATCAGGTCAAAGAGGCCTATCGAAGTGTCAAGGTCTATGC
>JAQIBF010000089.1 GCA_027859195.1 Helicobacteraceae bacterium | reverse complement strand
GGAAATGTTTACGGACATCTTCATTCTGTCCGATCTCTTCACTGGTACCCGAAGCAAGAAGGGATCCGCTTTTTATGACATACGCTCTATCGCAGACATCGAGTGTCTCACGGACATTATGGTCGGTGATCAAAACACCGATATCATATTGCACCAATTGATGGATAACCTCTTGAATATCACTGACAGCAAGGGGGTCAACACCCGCAAAAGGCTCATCCAGCAGCAGAAAACGCGGTGAGTTTATAAGGGCACGGGCAATCTCTGCTCGACGGCGTTCCCCACCGGAAAGAGAGATCCCTTTGCGGTATCGGATCGGCTCAATGTTAAACATATCGAGTAACTCTTCAATTCGTTCATACTGCGCTTTCTCACCTTTAATGTTGACCTGAGCGGCAACCATCAGGTTCTCTTCGACCGTAAGGTCTTTAAAGATTGATGCCTCTTGTGGAAGGTAGCCGATCCCTTTAATAGCGCGTTGGTGCAACGGCATATGCGAGATATCTTCACCGTCAAAAAAGACTTTGCCACTGGTCATCTCAACCAGTCCGCATATCATATAAAAACTTGTTGTCTTGCCAGCACCATTGGGTCCGAGCAATCCGACAACCTCACCAGAATTCACTTCCAAGGACATTCCGCGTACGATCTCAGTCCCTTTAATCGTTTTGACTAGGTCTTTTGCTACTAATTTATGCATCTTCTATCCTGTAGGTTCTTCTGTTTTCGTCTGCTTTATCGATTGTCACTACAATAGTAGGGATGTGCGCACTTCTTAATAGTTTTACAAGCGCTGCATCACCCCACTCTACAAGATGGTACCCTGCACGTTCCAACTCTTCAAGCATACCCAAAGAGAGAAAATGATCTAGCCCCTGGTTATAGATATCATAATGAAAAAGCCTGTCACCATAACACTGCTGGAGTGAAAATGTCGGTGATGTAACGTCATCATCTAATTCCAGGTACTTAGCAAAAGCCTGGGTTAATGTTGTCTTCCCTGCCGCTAATGTACCTTGCAAGATGACAACGCCGCCGTCTGGGAGTTTTTTGGCGATAGTTTTGCAAACACTCTGCAACGCATCAAGTGCGCACGTTAATTCAGTCACAGTTTTTGACTCACTTGTATGATCTGTTCAAGTTTTGCTTTAGCTTTACCGCTTAAAAGTGCCTCTTTTGCTATGGCCAAACCGTCTTGTATGTCACGCGCCTTACCATCTACAATGAAGGCGTTAGCAGCATTGATCATCACAATATCACGCTGGGCATCTGTGGCGATGTTGTTAAAAATGTTATGGAGGATATGCGCATTCTCGTCTGCATCGCCACCGACGATAGATGCCAAAGGTTGACGTTTGATCCCATAGGCTTCCGGATCTATCTCATATTCTGTAATACCGGTTTCTGTCACACGTGCGGCATAACTGATATCTGAGATGCTGATCTCATCCATGCGCTCTTTTGAACTGACCACTATTGCCGATTTAACCTTGTTTATCTGGAGTGCCTGAGCGATCTTAGAGACAAAAGCTTTGTCGAAGACACCCAGCATGATCTTCTCTACTCCGGCCGGATTTGTCAAGGGACCAAGGACATTAAAGACCGTCTTGTCACTAATGGTTTTCCGCACCGGCATAATGAACTTCATCGCAGGATGATGGTTCTGTGCGAACATAAAGGTAAATCCACTCTCTTCTAGCAATTTTGCACTCTGCTCGATGTTAAGATCAAGACGTACACCCAAAGATTCGAACATATCCGCACTGCCCGACTTTGACGTAATAGATCGGCTACCGTGCTTGGCAACGTACGAGCCCATTGACGCGCACAGCAGGGCCACCGTTGAAGAGATGTTGAAACTTCCGATCTTATCGCCTCCTGTACCGACAACGTCCAGCAATTTAGGGCGCAACTCATCTGAAACAGGCAGAGCAATAGCATTTGAACGCATTACTGTAGCAGCAGCAGCCAATGCATCAACCGATGTGTTTTCATCCAACCTCATGGAGATCAGGAACTCCCGCATCTCTGCATCACTCATCTTATGATTAAAAAGTGAGGTAAACGCTTTAAATGCATCATCATAGTTCACGACAGCTCCTTAATATATTTCTCTTGTTCTGCCTTAGGTGTCGACTTGGTTGTCGGAATGGCAAGCACTTCATACTTTTTGGCCGCGGTAAGATAGGCAATGGTTATCACATTACCGATCTCCACATTTTTACTCGCTTTGACCGCTTTGTCATTGATGTACACAACACCTGAACTGATCATGTCCTGAGCAATAGAACGGCGTTTTGTGATGTTTACGGCATTTAAATATTTATCGATTCTCATCTGTACATTCTTTTTAATGGTATTGTAAAAAAAGGG
Source organism: Helicobacteraceae bacterium (assembly GCA_027859195.1). GTDB lineage: Bacteria > Campylobacterota > Campylobacteria > Campylobacterales > Sulfurimonadaceae > Sulfonitrofixus. The sequence goes on along the minus strand of JAQIBF010000089.1, from coordinate 4,153 downwards.
AGCTAAAAAGCATGTGAAAGTAAACAAGAATATCGAAAACGTGTAACCACTATTTTGATATTCCTGCCTAATTATACCGCTAAAGTGTTTGCATTTTAGTTGTTAGTGCATCCAGGGTCTTGTGTAGTGTCTTTTTATAAGCCTCTACGTATTTTGGCATACTTGTACTCGCTAAGCTTGATTCATTGATCTTTTGCGCAAGATTAGCCAGGGAATAGGCACCAATGGTGGCACTTACACCCTTAATATCCAGACTCAGTTCTTTCATCGCTAAAGCATCTTTAGACAATAGATACTGGTGAAATAGAGTATCTGAATTTTTATAGAGTTTAATAAATTCGCCTACCAACTCTTTGTACAGCTCTTTGTCACTGCCGCATCTTTCAAGAGCCTCTTCAAATCTATAGAGTTGGTCTGGTAGAGTGCTCTCTACTTTATCCTCAATAAAAGGATGGAGTTCAAGATATTTACTAAAGACGGAATAGAGCGCTTGTACCTTGATCGGTTTTTCAAGTCGATCGTCCATGCCGCATGCTTTCATCATAGCTATCTCTTCAGGCATCGTATTCCCTGAAAGCGCTACAATAGGCAGACCGGATGTCTTAGGTGATGATTTAAGATGTTCAGTCGCTTCATATCCGTTCATAACCGGCATGTTTATATCCATTAAAACCAGATCATATGCTTTGTTCTGTGCCATCTTGACAGCGACCTCTCCATTTTCAGCCATATCGACCTCGATCCCACTCTCTTTTAAAAGACTACTGATCACTTTTTGATTGATACTGTTGTCTTCAGCTACCAGGACCTTCCCACCGTCAAATACGACAAAATCATCTTTATGGACATTTTTCTTTTGCGTACGTTCTATAACAATACGCGGCATCGACAGTGATGAACTGCTCTCTTTCTCATCAAGTACTTGCAGTGGTTTAACCACTTCATCATCACCATAAAAAGTGACTAAAAGGTCAAAGATATTTTGCTGGTTGACCGGTTTCATAATACGGCTGTCCGCCAATTTGTCAACAATGTGCGAATTATTGGTTTTGTGCAGCATACTGCCAACAACAACCACTTTGATATTGTTGCTCTTTTTTAACGGATCAATCTGTTTGATAAGCTCAAATGAGAGTAGTTTTTCAGAGATAAACAGCATCTCATATTTGCTCAAATCCGGCGCCATTACCTCTAAATCAGAATGTGAAAAAATATCCACATCATTGTGAAAATATTCAAGAAGATGTTTCATTGCCGTTGCTGCATTATCATGATAATCTACGATCAATATACGACGAGAATGATACGCATGGTCCGGCAAATGGTAATGTCTTTTTTCTTCTGCATCAACTTCTTTAAGTCCCAGTACGAAGGTAAATGTAGAGCCTCTGTTAAGTTCTGTTGCGACCAGTATCTCGCCACCCATCATCTCAACAAGTGCTTTTGAAATCGACAGGCCCAACCCTGCACTGTCATTATTATTGATCTGATAAAAAGGTGTGAATATTGCGTCAAGTTTTGATTCAAGCATCCCCACACCCGTATCGACCACTTCAAACATCAACTGAAAGTTGTCGTCTGTTTGACTAAGCCGTTTTACATGCAGTTTGACTTCACCTGCATGTGTAAACTTGATCCCGTTTTCAAGCAGATTTGTAAGCACCTGACCGATGCGGATCGGGTCGCCGATGATGTGCGGCGGAACATTCTTCTCAATATCAAAGATCACCTCCACATCTTTCTTCTCTATACGTTCTAAAACAGAACGTACAACAATATCGAGCAGTTCATTGATATCAAACGGTTTCTCTTTAATCTCCAGTTTGTTGGAGCGGATCTTCATAAAGTCAAGCAGATCGTCGACGATTTCAAAAAGCACTTGACCCGAATCATGAATATTACGTAATTCAATGGACTGTTTGTCATTGAGTTTTGTCTTTAATATCCTTTCTGTTCTGCCTAAAATAGATTTAGCAGGATCCTTCAGTTTCCCGGACATCTCTGTAATAAGACCTTCTTGTTCTTCCATTGAGACTTGATATTCTCGGTTAGTACTGTTTAGTTGGTCGTATGAACTGTTTAAGGTCGTGATCTCATCTTCTATTTTTTTTACGTGCGATACCGTTTTACGCTGACGGAACAGAAGATATATCACCATAACCGCCAACAAGACAACACCTACAATAAGCGTATAGGCTACATAAGAGTCCTCAGGCTCTATAGTTTTGGCTGCGACGGCCTTAGAAGAGGCCTTCTCTTGAACATTATCGGCCTCTTTTAAAACAGGATTTTCAGTTACTGTACTCTTATGCGTAGCTGATGCGCGTTTTTCGACGCTCTTGGCACCGGATGGGCTTTCGGCCGAACGTACGGGGATTTCTGTAACTTGAGCTGCTTTTTCGCCTTTAGCATATGCGGCTAAAAGTTGCTTGGAACTTAGTGTAGATATAAAGGCATCGTGATAGACCGGTCTGATTATTTCAAAAAGTTCATTCAAGAGCAGTTCATTTTCAATGGGTTCCAAAGCGACGATCTTGTACACACCGGAATCTCTGGATACAATATGCAACACACCATTTTGTTGTAGTGTCTTTAGACGTTCATGGTTCATTGCCCATATTTCAAACTTCTTTTTATGGTAGTCAGCATCGTCTTGGACTAAAAAACTTCCAACAATAATAGTTTTATGCAATGGGGCTTCTGCCGCAGATAGCGACGATAACAATACCGAGAGTAGAAAGGTGAGGAGATATTTCATATAATTACCTATAGGGGGACAGAGGAACAGAGGTTTAAACCTCTGCAATATCTGCCAAGATAGATTTTAAGTGTGAACTGTAACGGTTTAACAGCTTTGGATAATTTTCAGAATCACCAGCGATGATCGCTTCTCTAAACTCTTCAGCAGTCAGTGTGAGTTCCGGCGTACCGATACTTTCACCGATACCTTTAACATCAAGCAGCAGTGCTTTCGCACTGTCATAATCCTCATCTTTAAGCCATAATTTGACCTTTTCATCTGAGTCATGATAAAGTGATTGGAACTCGGACAGTATCTCATGATATAGTTCAATATCGCCGCCAAGCATCTCAAGGCCAAGTGAGTTATCCAGATGTATCTCCGGTAGTGCTTCTTCCTCACCGCTAATATTATTGGGGTCAAAATAGCAATAGAGCGCTTGATATAGTGCCATTATTTTAAGTGGTTTTTCCAGCTGCTCTTCCATACCGACTTCACGCATTTTACGTATATCATCGGCGCCGGTATCACCACTTAAGGCCATAACCGTAATATGGTTATAAGCAGGGTTTGCACGGATCTGGCGTGTTGCCTCAAGGCCATCAATACGCGGCATATGCGCGTCCATCAAGATGATCGGATAATGAGAGTCTTTTTCCAAAATCTCTAGACGCTCTTGACCGTCATTTGCGATCTTGATGTTAATTCCGGATTCTTTCAGAAGGCCGACGATCACTTTTTGGTTGATAAGGTTGTCTTCAGCGATGAGTAGACGCAGTCCTGCGAACTCTTTAAAATTATCTTTTGTGATACTGGTTACGTCTTTATTCGGATCACGAAGTTTATGGTTAAGTTCACCTGTCTTTGTCGGCGCAACTCTTACTTCAGCTTTTGCACCTACCGCATCTGCTTCAGTAACTTCTGTTTCTGTATGAACGGGTGAAATGGGCAGTGTCTCTTCACCCGTTTCCGTATTCATCTCTTCTTCTAGTTGTTGCGCCTGTTCATAAAGTTCTTTAAGCTCCTTGTCGGTAGCTTTTTTAGGTTTTCGCATCAATAAAAAAAGTAGCATCAACAAGACAAAAGCACCTACCCCGATAAAGATATAATCCGATTTAAACGGCAGACTCAGCGCCTTGGCTTCACTACTCTTGCCGGTAGCCTCTTCTGGCGCTACAACGACTTCTTTTCCATCTTCTTCAACACTGACTGCGACATGCGAACTGTTATCTTCAACTGCAATTGCATTTTCCAAGAGTTCTTGTTCTTGGGCTCTTTTTTGTTGCTGCTTGGCTTGAAGAAGTTCTTCTCTTACACAACCTTTGCACTCTTCTATCTGCGCTTAAGGGTACTCCGTTTTGACAATTACGAGAAAATCATTGTTTACTTCATCATATATAAAACGTTCAATAC
>JAQIBF010000050.1 GCA_027859195.1 Helicobacteraceae bacterium | reverse complement strand
CTTCTCGTATATTCATAGGAATGATCATCGCATCATCGCCTGCTGCTTTAAATAAGCGGTTCAACGTAACTGACAGGCGGTTCTGTTGTGCCGCTTCTGCTATATAACCAAACAGTGTAGTCTGACGACCGATCTGATTGGACTCATTCATGCTATCAATACTCATCTATCGTCCTTACATGTCATCTGTAATACCCCACAACTCACGGGCTTCTTCATCTTCACATTTGCACTGGTAACACATCTTAGCACCGGCCAGTGAGGTAAACGAGCGCCCACACTCATCACAACTTTGAACGTCAAAGGTTACAAGGTTCTGCACACTAGGTTCAAAAAATTCTTTTACATTGTACGTGTCAGAAAGTGTCAGCGCATCCGGTTCACATACATCATGGCAAATATGACACTTAATACATAAAAATGGATCAAAATCTATTTTTCCGTTACGTGCATTCGATGTTAGAGATCCTGTCGGACAGACACGATAACACATCTGACATGCCGTGCATTTCTCTTCATCAAAAAGTTTTTGCGAAGTAAAACTCAATTCAGTAGCATCAATTATATGGTAAGTGGATGGTTTCTCTGCACGCTTCAGCGCGGTGAAGAGAAGTTTCCGTTTATCCGGAATCCCTTTTTGTTTTATAAGTGCGATCTTATCATTTGTAATGGTATGTTGTACCAACTCATCTGTTGCGATCTCTACTTCTCTGTCAAATTTGTGTTTTGCTTTTGCAGCATTTTTTAGCGTCAAGGCTCTGAAAAAATCACGGCGCTCACCTTGCGGCAGTTCTATAGTCTCTTCAGGCATGTAGGCAATGTGTTCAAGTTTAACGCTTGCACTACTCTCCATAGCCTCTAAAACATAATTTGCCTCTTCTGCATTCGCTTCGATCTGTGCTCTACAGGTGTGCGCAATATCACAGCCGTCACAGTGACCCATATCAAAGACAACACCCTTTTTTAACGATGCAAGCCCAATAATATGCTCCACACTTAACACGCTGATACAAGGGACATTTTTGCGGCAGGAGATCAGAGATTCTTCGCTTTCCACGAAATCAAAAAAGAACTCCGTCGCGCTGAAGTCATCAAGCTTCAGCGCTTCAGTAGGACAGACCCCGGCACAACCTCCACAGGCAACGCACTGTGAGAAGTTAATTGATGGAAGTACACTGTCGATAACAATAGCATTTGTCGGGCAGATGACCTCGCACTTGTTGCATTCGCTAAATTTTGCAAGCGAACGGACACAAGAGGAGATGTTTAAAGCAATAGCAGCCATTACAAGTCCTGAAAAATAAAATGGATTTTAGCCAAGTAGGCTGAAATACTACTTGAACAAAAAAGTTACTCTTATACCTCTTTGATATTAAAGGCACCGGCTTTTCCAGAGAGAGCAGCCATGGACCTCTAAGGTATCGAAGTTTAGAGCCCTTCTCTTCATGCCTAATATATATTTCACAATTAACAAGAGTGTCAACTCGCTTAGTCCCGGTACCAAAATGACTTTTGGGTGCCGAGACAGGGTCGGCCGCACCATTTTCCATAAAACTGATAGACCATCCCAAATCTATTTATTAGGCATGTGTATATTTAGGGGGTACACTTTAGTAAACATTCTCAAGGAATAATCACAAATTATTAATTAGGCTCTTACGATATACTATAATTCTATATGGAATCAACAATAAAATCTCTAATTTAGGCTATATTTAATTGAATAATTTTGAATTTGCATACCCTTTGGCATATGTATTGCTGCTGCTTGTTGTCTGTATCTACAGATGTCCGGCAAGTGTTAAAAAAATCATCTTTCCACATCTCGATCTTTTTTCAACCAGGATGAACTGGATCAATAAGGAGAAGCTTCTTTACTCGCTGATCTTAGCTCTTTTGGTTACCGCTCTTGCCAACCCTATAAGTTACGAGCAAAAATCATCAAACAAGAAAAAAGGGAGAGACCTTGTCTTTGCCCTGGATACAAGCGGTTCGATGGGGGAGAGTAATTTTGACAAAGAAAATCCGGATAAAAAGAAGCTTGAGGTCTTAAGAGAGCTCCTCAAAAAGTTCATATCCCAGAGGTATGATGATAATGTAGGGGTCACAATCTTTGGAAGCTACGCCTATTCAGCTGTTCCCCTTACCTATGATATGAATAGCATCTCTTTTTTACTTGATTTCTTTGATGTCGGAATTGCCGGAGACAGTACCGCGATCGGTGAAGGAATCGTAAATGCTCTGAGAGTTTTAGACAAAGGTGAGGCAAAGAAAAAAGTGATCATCCTTATCACCGACGGTTTTCAAAATAGTGGTGCCATATCTGTCAAGGATGCCGTAAAAATCGCTAAAGAGAGAGGGGTCCTGGTATATACAATCGGGGTTGGCGATACAAATAGTTTTGATGCCAAACTTTTAGAAAAAATCGCAGCCGATACAAAAGGTCAAGCATTCAGTGCGCAAAACGGCGCGATGCTAGGCGATGTTTATGAAAAAATAGATCTGTTAGAACCAAGCACTATCCGTTCACAACACTACCTGAACAAACAATCATTATATATCTATCCACTTGCTCTGGCCTCTTTTTTACTTGTTGTTATGCTGATAAACAGCAGAAAGGAGCGCGTGTGATCTTCTTGTATCCTTGGCTCTTTTTTCTTTTAATACCCCTCTATATACTGTATAGATCAGAACACACTTCATATGAGAGTGGCAGACAAAGACAGCGTCAATTACTCTATTTAACAATTGCATTTATCCTCATGGCCCTAACCCGTCCTGTGATTACGAACACTATTGAGAATCAAAAATTTGATTCTCACGATTTTATTATCGCCATAGATGCCTCTTACTCGATGCAAGCTGATGATTTGAAACCGACCCGTTATGAAATCGCCAAACAAAATATAGGGGAACTGCTAAAAGAACTGCCCAAAGATAGATTTAGTATCTTTGCTTTCACCTCCAATGCGATGCTCATATCCCCTCCGACTACAGATACAGAGATCAGCATGATGGCGCTTGATATATTAAATCCAGAGTACATTTTAACAAAAGGGACCTCTCTGTATGCGCTCTTAAATACTGTCTCCAAAACATCGTATGAAAAAAAGTACCTTATTATCTTTAGCGATGGCGGGGAAGAGCATAACCTCCAAAGAGTTGTCTCTTTAGCAAAAAAGAGCACTATAATCCCTTATATAATTGCAACGGGCTCACATAATGGAGCTGTTTTAAAAATGAATGAAAAGAATATAAAAGATGAAAATAACAATCTAGTCATATCAAGGATCAATCCTATTCTCAAAGATTTTGCGCTACAAAGCGGAGGCAAATACTATGAATTAGACTCCCAGACAAGATCCATAGTAGCCGATATTGTTTCTGACTTAAAAACGGATGTAAAAGAGACTGAGCGTACAGACATTGAGGTTCTTAGTTTTACAGAACTTTTTTGGATACCGCTGCTTTTAGCGATACTCCTCTTTTTTACAGCGGTTACTAAAATTCATCAGCTATACCTCCTTCTATTTGCTATCACAGCTTTGCCTGAAAGTTCACATGCCTATATACTCGATTTTTATCACGTAAATAAAGCGAATAACCACTACTATAAAAAAGAGTATCTGGATTCTGCAATAGAGTTTGAAAAAGTTACCCCGAGCGTGGAGAGTTATTATAATATTGGAGTTGCCTATTACAAAAGCGGGCAGTATAAAAAAGCGATCCAAACTTTTTCAAAAATAAAGACAAGAGATAAAAATATAAAACAAAAACTTTTTTATAATATGGG
>JAQIBF010000088.1 GCA_027859195.1 Helicobacteraceae bacterium | reverse complement strand
AACTTTTTTACAGACTCAGTAAGACTGGTCTAGCTCTCGTCCAATATGCTAATCCTAACTCGTTCTACCGTTTGATAATAGTACCACCTGAGTGGTTATTTGTAGTATACGAGCTCTCGTGACGGCTTCGCGGTCGGTCGCTACCGACTACTTTCCTTTCAGTAGTTCTCTCGCTAAAAACGACAAACTCGCGTTGCTCAGACAGTGCCGTTTTATTAACGCTCTTTCTCTCCTTACAGTCAACGCTGTAGATGCCACGAAAAGAGAGCAAGAGGTAACGCATCTATTAACGTTAAAGATATTGCTTTAATCCCTGTTTGAATTGTTTGAAGGTAAGTGGTTTATAGTGTGAAAAAGCTCAATGAATAGGGGTTCAAAACAGATATTGGCGTCTAACCGCCAATTAGCCCGGTAGCCGAAATGTTGGTTAGTAAGATAAGTGAGTAGTGCCGGAGGGTATCGCTCTTTTCTTTTTTGGTTACTTCTTCTTTTGAGCGAGCAAAAGATGAAATGCATGGGAGTCGCTTAGCTACGAGTCGTGAAAAAGTGACGTACTAACGATAAGAAGTAATAAAAGAAGTTTGAATAGCTAAAAAAGCAGCACCTCGTCAAGCAACATAACCTTTACGAAAAATGACAACTTGGCGATGAGTTGAGAAAAGCCAGCGGTTTTGACCCCTCTTACTCCCCGCCAAAAACCCCATAAGGATCCTCGTCAACAACAGTAGCCGGATCGATCTTGATCATATCGACGACAAAAACATCCCGCTGTTGCGGCGGCAGACGGAGTTTGAGACGTTCGAGGGCTTCCTCTTCTGTTTTAGCGTCAATGCGGTAGGTGCGTTTTCTCCCTTCGTTGATACGGATGTCGATAAGGTATTGCATATTAGCGCCTTGTTAAGGGTTTTTAGCATTGGGAGGCAAGCTGGTAGAGTCTGCCGTAGCAGTCGCAAAAACGCATACACCCGCAGGCATCATGTACATTCTTCCCGGTCTCGAGAGAGTAGCATCCGAAGTTTGTCGTGATGTCATACTTATCAGTACTCAGTATGTTGAGACGGCGGACAAGCCGTTTGTCATCCTTCTCCAGCGAAGTGAACTTCTTGCGTCGGTTATGGACCCACAAAAGTTCACTCTTTTCTGTCAGCGTTTTAGCAATATCGGCGTTCCAGTCACGGACGGCTCCGAGAAGCGAGAGCTCCTCGTCGGTGATATTGCGGTAGGGACGCATCAGCCCGCTTCGTTAGTGTAGGCATAGGTCGATGAGATCGAACGCAGGCGTTCAGCCGCTTTCGTGAAGAGCTCGATGGTGTAGTCGATCTCCTCTTCGGTGGTAAAGCGCGAAAGGCTCAGACGCATTGCCGTATGGGCCAGTTCAGGATCTTCGCCGATGGCACTCATAACCGGGTTGGCGTGGAGTGATTCCGATGCACAGGCGCTTCCCGTAGAGGCCGCGATACCGGCACGGTTAAGGTCCCATAGCATCGCTTCTCCCTCGATCCCGCGCAGCGAGATTAGGAGGGTATTCGGCGTACGCTTTTCGCGCGGACCGACGACGATAGTGTCGGAGATCTTCGCTAAGGCATCTTCAAGCTTGTCGCGCAGGCGTCGCACATCGGTGTTCATCTTTTCGACGTGGTTGGCCGCTTGTCTCATTGCAAGGCCCATGCCGACGATGTATGCGACATTCAGGGTACCGGCACGTTTACCGCCCATCTGTTCGCCCCCGTGCAGAAGGTTTGGAAGGGTCTTCCCTTTTTTGACATAAAGACCGCCGACCCCTTTGGGACCGTGGAACTTATGGGCCGAAAAGGTGAGATAGTCGACATCGACTTTAGTGAGATCGACATGCACCTTGCCGATCGCCTGAACGGCATCGGTGTGAAAAAGAATGCCCTTCTCTTTGGCAAAGGCACTGACTTCTTCAACCGGGAAGATCATTCCGGTCTCATTGTTTGCCCACATCATAGAGATGAGAATGGTCTTGTCCGTAACGGCATCTTTGACGGCTTGTGCCGAAATACCGCCGTTGTCATCGACATCGACATAGGTAACATCAACACCGTAGTCGCTTAAGAACATCAGTGTCTCAATGATAGCCGGATGTTCCACGGACGAGGTGACGATATGGTTCTTCTCCGGGTTTTTCAAAATATGCTGAAAAAAGACACCTTTTAAGACAGCATTGTTGCTCTCTGTCGCACAAGAGGTGATGAGAATGTCATCCTTGTCAGGGACATTGAGCGCGTCATACATCTCGCCCATCGCCTTGTTCAAGTGAGGACGAACTTCCATACCGTACTGGTGCAGTGAGTTTGGGTTACCATAAAGCTCTTCGAAAAACGGCTGCATCTTAACCCTGACTAGTGGATCGATCTTTGTAGTGGCATTGTTATCTAAATATACTCGCATTACGCTTCCTCTTCTTTTTTATAGGTAAATATAGGATCCTGATCAGGGTCCTCTACGACTGCCTCGGTGATAGTGACACTCTCAAGGTTCTCTTTTGACGGGCAGCTGTACTGCAGCGGCAGCATCACCTCTTCGATGATCCCGCGAAGACCACGGGCCCCGACCCCTTTGTCGGTCGCTTTTCTCGCGATGGCATCAAGGGCTTTGGATTCAAAGTTCAGTGTGATGCCGTCCATCTCAAAGAGGGCCTGAAACTGTTTTATGAGCGCATTGTCCGGCTCTTGCAAGATCTGGACCATCTGCTCCTGAGTCAGCTCTTTTAACTGAGCGATAACAGGAATACGTCCGATAAATTCGGGGATGATCCCATAATGTACAAGTGCTTTCTGGTCGACCTTGAACTCTTTCATCTCCGCTTTTTTTACCGAACCGAAACCGACTTTATTGCTCTTTTTGGTATTGGTGTCCGGTACAAGACCGACAAAGGCACCGCCACAGACAAAGAGGATGTGGGTGGTGTCGATAAGCACCGTCTCGGTGGTCGAGTTTTTACGGCTTCCTTTGACCGGTACATAGACCTCGGCGCCTTCAAGGATCTTGAGAAGTCCCTGCTGTACCCCTTCGCCGGAAACGTCGCGGCCCATTGTCGAAGATTCGCTTTTACGGGCGATCTTGTCGATCTCATCGATGTAGATGATGCCGCGCTGGGCGAGCTCGATATCATAGTTTGCCGCGGCAAGCAGGCGTGAGAGGATGCTCTCAACATCCTCTCCGACATAGCCTGCTTCTGTCAACGCAGTGGCATCGGCAACGGCAAACGGGACGTTCATAATCTTAGATAGGGATTTGGCAAGAAGCGTCTTCCCGCTGCCTGTCGGTCCGAGCAGCAGGATATTGCTTTTTTCGAGTTCGACATTGTTGTAGACCGGGTTCTCAATACGTTTATAGTGGTTGTAAAGTGCAACAGCCAATACTTTTTTGGCATCTTCCTGGCCGATGATATGCTGGTCTAAATAGCTGACGATCTTCTCAGGGTTGGGCAGCTGCTCCTGTCGTTCGGACTGCTGTTCGTAACGGACCTCTTTTTGCAAGATACTCGAACAGGTCGTAACACATTCGTTACAGATGTTGGTGTTCTCAGAGGAGAACATCTTTTTGACCTCACTCTGACTGCGTCCACAGAACGAACAGATTTTTTCAGTACTCATTACAGATCCTTTTTCGTGAGTGATTCCAGTACGGTGTCGGCCAGTCCGAACGTGATCGCGGCAGCCGCTTCAAAGTAGTTGTCGCGGTCACTCTCTTTTTCAATCGTCTTAATATGTTTGCCGGTCGCCTTTGCAAGGATCTTGTAAAGACGCTTTTTGAGGTTGAGTATATGTTTGGCCTGGATCTCGATGTCGCTGGCCTGACCCGATGTGCCGCCTAGGGGCTGATGGATCATCACTTCGGCGTTGGGCATGATGTAACGGTGTCCCGGTTCGCCGCAGGTAAAGAGAACGGCTGCCATCGAGGCGACCATACCCATGGCATAGGTGTAGACCGGGGCGCTGATAAGCTGCATGGTGTCAAGAATGGCAAGTCCTGCCATCACCGAACCGCCCGGAGAACTGATGTACATGTGGATCGGCTCTTCGGAATCTTCGGCTTCGAGGTAGAGCAGCTGCGAGACGATGACGCCCATCATGTGGTCATCGACCGGTTCGGTGATCATGATGACGCGGTCGCTCATGAGTTTGGAAAAGAGGTCGAAGTAGCGTTCGCCTCTCGGTGATCGGTCTTTTACGGTTGGTATATACGGCATGAAAATCCTTTACATTTATTGTGAACGCAATTCGAGCAGAGCCCGCAATGCTGCGCTGGCCGCTAAGGCACAAAACAAGGGCGACCGCTCGCGAAAGCGATGTTTCCTTGAAAAGCTACCCTTTAGGTGAGATATAAAGCGTTTCTTAGATAAACGCTTTAGTAAACTCTTCGAGAGAGATCTCAAGTACTTCAAGGTTGTGCTTTTCAACGAACTTCTTCTCTTTTTTGCCCAGTTCTTTGTCCGTGATGACATAGCCGCCTTCAAGATACATGGTAAGTTCGTTGGCCACCATACGGTCGGTATCACGGTCAAAAGAGGTGCCTAAAAAGAGGTATTTCTTCGCTTTACGGTAACTCTTGATCACCGGCGGCATGGCAAACCCACCCATCGCTTCGGTCAACCAGTCGACATAGTCGGCATCCGAGATAACGAAGGTCGGCTCGGGAAGGGTTGACCCCATCGGTTTAAAGAGAATCTTTTTAGCATCGTCTAGCGCCTCCTCTTCAACCTGAAAGTACTTTTTGCTCTCGACATCATATTCGTAGAGTTCATAGCGGTCTTTCTCCATCGTGATACGCGACTTTCCAAGGATCAGACAGTGGGGTTCGAATGCAAGCAGTTCTTGGATCTTCGGGTCACGGTTTGTGTCGATGATGTAGCGCGGCATCATGTTGAGAATGGCTTTATGCAGCGGTGTCGGCTCATAATCTTTGGTATAGACATGGTTGACAAGCTGTGTTAGGTACTCCACACCGCGGCGCTCTTCAAGGTGCATTGCCGCACGCGAGTATTCAAACATCAGGCGCTGACTCATCGGACGTCCGTTGTTCAATGTCAAGATCATGGAGTCTGAATCAAAAGGCATCTGTTCGCCCTCTTTAGTCTTTGTACCTTCGAAGATACCTAACCCGAAATAGGGTACAGTCGTCTGATTTCGCAGCTCTTTTTTGATCGTTTCGATCGTGGTCTCAATGTCGATTACTTCGCTCATTAGTGGCATCCTTTTCCGGTATAGCAAGTTTGGGCTGCCATGATCTTGCGCAGCAGGGTATCGGTGTTAAATCTGTCGGTGAGCTCTTCGGCAAAATCATCATAGAAGATCGCACCGTCTTTAGAGATAAGAATGGCCGCTTTGGTCAGCTCACCTCCGTAAGGCTCGCCGACAAGTCGAACGCCGTAAAAATCACCGTACTCCTCTTGGGTGTCGATTAAAAAATCGATCCCTTCGAGTTGGGGAGGTGTGTGGGTGTCGTTGGCAACGACCAGAGCCGTCGTCACCTCATAGTCGCCCCCTTTCGGCAGTTGATCGCTGAGCTCTTTGAGCTCGTCGATCAAAGCATCGTCGATGAAAGGGGCAGTGATGATCAGCTGGGTCTTTCCGTTCTGACCGCCGATGATGTGCCCTTTTCCCTCACTGTCTGTCAAGGTCACTTTCTCAGAAGCGTACCCGACGTCCATGGGCAAATCCTCAAGACGCATAGTGGATGTGTTTAAATGTACTTGCAAGTGAAGCTCCTAATATAAAGTTTTTTATCGCAGTGTCGATCTTGTTAATGATCGGCGGTATTTTATAGACCTGGACACCGCCGTTTTTCATAGCACGTGTGACATTGTCGCAATGGTGGTCGACTAAAAGATATTTGCATCCTCCGATAGCCTCCAGCAGCGCATAATGCTCTGAGATGTGATGCATGTCGGAACAGGTTGTCGTATCACAACTGCATGAGATCTGACTGTTCTCAAATGCACCGCTGTTTTGGGCTATCCAGGGATTGTCAACAACACTGGTGAGCCCGAAGGTGATGTTACTGCTGTCTCCATCGACAGAGTAGATCACAAACTTGGGTGCGGTAAAGGGGTTTAGATGGTAAAAGGTCAACAAGTTGTTTACCGGAACCGCAATCTTCATGAGCATCGCCTTTCTCTCCATAAGAGGAGTGTTTACAGCGAAGTCTGCATTTTGTATTCCAGAGGCCTTGTTTAGGGTGGAATCAGGGGTGTATAAGAGATAAATAGTGTTTAATACTTATATTGAAAGCCTGGTTTGATCCAAAGAACGTAAAAAGAGAGAATTTGAGGTTTTCTATTATACGAACTGAAGGAGAGAGAGGCTTAGAGTAGATAGCAAAAATGTGAATAAGCTCAAAAAAATGACATTACTCTCAAACCATAACAAAATTGTCGTTGTTGGTCTTGTAAGATATCTATACCGAGATAAGAACTCCCTTGTTATAGGACTTAAAAGCGGTTTAAGCGCAGAAACAAGCAGGAACAAACTATACATATTTATTGTCATAATTAACGATTATGTCCATCTTTGACATCTGCTGAGGTCACTGTTTTGAGAATAAGACTAGAACACAACTTGCAATAGTTGGAGTAATAAATGATTATAGCTACATGATGCAAGATCATTTGAATTCCAAACAATATAAAAGATCTGTTTACATATAGAGTGTTAGGTCTCACCTGAGACAACATAACTGGAAGACGCCGTTTTTCAGCATGTAATACAGAAACTAAGGAGCTAAAATGAGCTGTAGTTCAAGTAATCCGGCAGAATCGGCACTACCGGCTGACATCCAGGAAAAGATCCATGACCACCCATGTTATTCAGAGGGTGCGCATCATCACTATGCCCGTATTCACGTTGCGGTAGCACCGGCGTGTAATATTCAATGTAATTACTGTAACCGCAAGTATGACTGTTCCAACGAGAGCCGTCCGGGTGTTACGAGTGAGCGTTTGACACCTGAAGAGTCAGCGAAAAAGGTAATGTATGTCGGCGGTGAAGTGCAGCGTCTGAGCGTTCTTGGTATCGCCGGACCGGGTGATGCCTTGGCCAATCCGGAAAAGACATTCAAGACCTTTGCGCTGGTTCGCGAAAAAGCGCCGGACCTTAAACTCTGTCTTTCGACAAACGGTCTGGAACTTCCAAAATTCGTTGACGAGATGGTCAAGTACGACATCGACCACATTACCGTCACTATCAACAGTGTTGACACAACCGGAGAGATCGGTTCACAGATCTACCCTTGGATCTTCTACAACAACAAACGTATCTATGGCAAGGAAGCGGCACAGATCCTTCTTGAACGTCAGCTTGAAGGGATGAAGAAGTGTGTTGAGAACGGTATTCTTATCAAAGCCAACTCGGTATTGATTCCGGGTATTAATGACAAGCACCTTCCGGAAGTGGCGAAGAAACTTAAAGAGATCGGTGTTTTCCTTCACAACATCATGCCGATCATCTCTGAGCCTGAACACGGAACGAAGTTCGGTCTTGACGGTGTGCCTTCAGCAACGGACCAGCAGCAGATGGAAGCGCAGGACTCTTGCGGTATGGATATGAAACTGATGCAGCACTGTCGTCAGTGCCGCGCCGATGCGGTCGGTCTTATCGGTGAAGACCGCGGACAGGAGTTTACAAAAGATGTCTTCTCCGAGATGTCATTCGATGCGCTCGAGGACCACTACAACATCACGGCACGTCAAGAGTCCCAGGCGAAGATCGAAGAGTTCCGATTCTTCCTTGACAAGGCGAATGAACGTGTTGTCAAAGAGAAAGCAGAACTGGCATCTGACGGTCAGACCATTCTTGTTGCCGTTACGACAGCGGGCGAGGGGATGATCAATCAGCATTTTGGTTCGGTCAGAGAGTTCCTGATCTATGAAGCCGGAGACCGCGGTATCCGCTTTATTCACCACCGTAAACTTGACTATGAGTATTGTGCGGGACCGGAGGGAGGAAACCCTATTGAACCTATTTTGGAAAAGCTGAAAGATTGTGCGCTTATCCTGACAGCGAAGATCGGCGGTTGTCCTCAAGATGACCTGAAAGCTGCAGGTCTCATAGCAGACCAGAGTTATGCTTATGAGCCGATCGAAGCGTCTGTGCTTAAAGCGACCCGTAAATACTTTAATCTTTCGGAAGAGCTGGAAGCCAATTAATCATTTGTCGTGTCTTGAGCAAAAGCCCAAGACACTTTCGCTGGCCGCTATGGCACTGAAGCTTCCCCTTTGCAGGGGAGAAAGAAAAGGTATCTCTTCTAAAGGATCGCTTCTTTAGTTGAATAGAGATAAAAAGGAAAGAGATGTTGATCAACGATACGACTCTTCGCGATGGGGAACAAGCTCCATACGTCGCCTTTAACATTAATGAGAAACTGCGCATTGCCCAAGGGCTTGTCGCCTGTGGTGCAGATGAACTTGAGATCGGTATTCCCGCGATGGGAACACGCGAACAAGAGGACATCAAAGAGCTTCTCTCTTTAGGGTTGAACACACGTATGATGACCTGGAACCGCGCGAAGATGAGCGACCTTGAGGCCTCACTGCGCTGTGGGGTTAAAGCGGTCGATCTCTCTATTCCTATCTCCGATATTCTTATCGATGTTAAATTCGGCGGGAATAAGAGAGCGATGCTCAAAGAGCTTGAAAAGACCATTGTTGCGGCAAAAGCAGAAGGTCTTTTTGTCTGTATCGGCGGTGAAGACAGCTCCCGGGGTTCTATCAGCTTTATGAAAGAGGTGATGACCCTCGGTGCTGAACTTGGTGCAGACCGTTTCCGCTATTGCGATACGGTCGGTATCATGACACCCACACAGACCTATAATGATGTAAAGGCATTGACCTCGTTAGACCTCCTTCCTATCGAGATGCATACCCACAATGATTTTGGTCTGGCCAACGCCAATGCCCTGAGCGGTATTGATGCAGGGGCAGTGAGCGTTAACACAACCGTTATCGGGTTAGGCGAGAGAGCCGGAAATGCCTCATTTGAGCAGATCTCCATGGCACTGAAACATCTCTATGGCCAAGAGCGCTCGTTAGACGCTCTTGAGATACGAAGTCTTGTAGATCTTGTTGCTGAGGCAGCCGGCGTAAGCCTGGCCCACAATGCACCGATAATAGGCGATTATATCTTTTCGCACGAGAGCGGTGTCCATGCCGACGGCATGATGAAAAACGGTCGGGCCTATGAGCCTTTTGATGCTGCTGAAGTCGGGTGTCAAAGAGCCTTTCCCATAGGCAAACACTCGGGTACCGGTACGATTTTGTACCATCTTAACGCCTTAGGTGTGCAGACCGATAAACGGGCATTGAAAAACCTTTTGCCGCGTATTCGTGAGATCGTCACCTCTCGAAAACGTGTTCTGGATAATGTCGAACTGATGAATCTCTACAAGGAGAGTCTATGTTTATAGGATGGTTGAAATTCGCAGACGTCAGTCAGCTGGTCGCGATCGCGGAAGAGGTGGGCTGGCTTGTAGACGGTTACCACATCAAATTGATGATGATGCATTCGCCGCACCTCTGTTACGGGGCATATGACGAAGGGCAGCTTGTCGGTGCGGTAATGGCGATAGAGTTTGAGCACTCCTCCATGATGAAATATTTTATGGTTAAAAAAAGTCATCAGAAACAAGGTGTCGGCACGCGCTTGATCGAGACACTGTTAAGTGCCTTCTCCAGTGAGAACCGTCAAGTCTATCTGCATGCCAATCCTGACTTAGTTCCATTTTTTGAGCGGCACGGTTTTGAGGCCAAGATGGAAGTGGGACGTTTTGTCAACGTCGGTAAAGTACCTCCCTTCAACTTTACCAATGCCCACGCCAAAGAGCTTGACGGCAGTAATTTCGAGTCAGTGATCGCCGCAATCGACAAAGAGACATTCCATGAGAACCGTATGGATTTTCTGCTCGATGAGATGGAACGCAACTCATCTTTGAAGTTTACCCTTCCAAACGGGTTTCAGCATTCAAGTGTTGTCAACGCCCGCCACGTCTATCTTGGACCGTGGCAGGTACGCGCAGGACACGAGGACGAAGCGGAGAAGATGATGCGCGGTGTGCTCTATTTCCGGGGTCTAAAACGTGTTGTCGCCGATGTTCCCCTAGTCGTTGGCCATGTTGTAGACCTCTATAAACGATACCATTTTCAAAACAAACAGCGTTTTGTGCACATGCAGCGTGGTGCCGGCAGCGGTGTTCGTTTTGAAAATATTTACGCATTTTCACTTTAAAGGATAAAAAGATGTCTCTATTGCATATGAAGATCGGAGAGATGGTGGCCGTCGATGCCATCAATGTCAACAGTGTCTTGAAACAGAGACTCTGTGCTATGGGTCTGACCCGCGATGCCCATATCTGTGTGAAACACTTCGGCTGTTTTAAAAGTACGGTGCAGATCAGGATCAACCGATCATTGATCGCACTTCGAAAAGATGAGGCCAGACTGATCGAGGTCCATCCTCTCGTAGCATAGAACTCCGCCCCATGCGGGGCGGAAGATAGACATTTACATTTTAACTGAAGGAGATAGTATGAGTGAAGAAGTAAAGGCATTGAAAAGAGAGTTGGCAAAACGTAAACGTTTAGCGGTAGAGGTTGCATCGGAGATCCATGATATTGTCGAAGACACACTCTGGACAAACCATGTAAAACTGCCTGAACTAAGTGAGAAATTACGTGCATTGGTCGAAGAGGCCAATACGTTTAAGGCCGAAAACAATTTATAGAAAGGGGACCGGAGCATAAAGAGAGCAGCGTGCAGCGATCTCTTCTGAAGTGCTCCGAACACCTTTGCTGGTCGCACGACACAAGACTGTATGTTTATGGGTACAGTGATGAAGAGCGGCTTATCTGAGTAGGTAAACGACAATGAAGAGCAAAGAGAAAATCTTGGCGATGCAGATCTGTGAATGCGGCGAGAAGAGTGTTGCAGAGGCGATTGAGATCTTCCAAAACACCTCTCTCCCCTTTAAAAAAGCAAAGAAACTCGTGACTGAGTGCAACAAGAGCTGCTGTCGGGCAGCACTGCTCAAGCTTTTTGACATGAACCAGTTCGGTAGTTTTGACTTTGACGAGATCGACCATCTTGTCGAACAGCGTCTTGAACGTATGAAGCGTTTGGCAGAAGGAGCGTAGTGATGAGCGATACAGCGTGGGAACCATTAAAAAGATGGCTGATCGAAGAGCAGGCCATTGACGAAAGTGTTGTTACAGCCGAGGCGCTCAAGCGATTGGACCTGAGCGGGCGCTCACTTGAAGAGCTGCCTGAAAGTATCGGTCTATTGAGTGGTCTGGTCGCGCTAAATCTTGCGGGCAACAATCTCAAAACACTGCCGGACTCTCTCTCGAACCTTTCGATGTTGAACAACCTTGACATCAGGCGAAACCGCTTCGAGGCCGTTCCTTCGGTTCTCTCCTCGTTGACCCTGCGCTCTTTGAACGCCAGCGGCAACAAGATCAGCGATATCACTGTTTTAAAAGAGTGCAGGGCGCTTCGTGTCCTGGATCTGAGCAACAACGACCTGACAACGGTAGAGGGAATGCTTGCAGAAGAGAATGATCTGCGCACGCTGAACCTGTCAGGCAATTTTATCAAAGAGATAGACGCTTCTTTCGCATCTTTTGCGCAGGTAGAGCGTCTCAACCTTTCGGAGAATGTATTGATGACGATTCCGAAAAGTATTGAAGCGATGCACGAACTTGTCGAGATCAACCTTTCGGACAACCGTCTGACAACGATCGATGAGGCCTTTTTCTTTTTGGGTCTGGAAGAGGCCGATCTTTCATCCAACCAGCTTAAAGATCTCTATCTGCACGACCTCGATGATCTTGAGATCATGATACTTGATAGCAACCCGATTCAGAAAATCGAGGTGGATGAGAGCTTTGCCCCTTACTTAAAAGAGTTCTCATGCGACAGCTGCGAACTTCAAACCTTTGTCTGGGTGCCTTCGCTCGAACTTGCGTCGCTCTGTTTCTCTTCCAATGCTATTACAACGGTACCCGAAGAGATCGGGAAATACACTAAACTGCGTCAGCTTGATCTTGACGGTAACGGTATATCGGAACTTCCGAATGCCGTAGCCAATATGACAAGACTGCAGACACTTTATATCGGGGGAAACCCGCTCAATGAGGAGGCCAAGAAAGTGATAAAAGTACTACATCCGGACATCTGCGACATCAACATGAAAACAGGTATTACGATCGAAAGAGCCCAAGAAGAAGATCTGCCTGAGATGGCAGAACTGATCGGTGTCCTGTTTGCCATCGAGGTGGATTTTGAGATAGATTATGAGAAGCAGCTTGCAGGGATCAAGAAATTGCACGTGTATGAAGGGGCGGATATGTTGGTCGCCAAACATGAAGGCAAGGTGGTCGGAATGGTGACGATGCAGCGTCTGATCTCGAGTGCAGCCGGGGACTTTATTGGACAGATCGAGGATCTGGTCGTTCATGAGGAGTACCGCAAGATGGGTGTGGGCAGCCGGCTCATCAACAAGATGCGCTTCATTGCCATAGAAGAGTATGGCTACAAGCGTATCCAGCTGGCTGCGGACATGGACAACACCAATGCGCTTCAGTTCTATACGCGCCGCGGGTTTCGCCGCACCAATCTGAATGTCTATCATTTGGAGAAAAACTGATAGTTTTTCTTTTTAACTCTCCTGCGAAAGTGGGAATCTGGGACTTCTTAATATTTTGATTAGATCTCTTTATTTTTACAACTGCTTGATTGATAAAATCCTCTTGACTTCTCTCATACTTTTTTTCGCCGCAAAAAAAGTATGCAAAAAAGCTCTCGAAACGGCTGCGAGGTCGGCAAGCTGCCGACTACTTTCGCTTCAGTCGTTCATTCGCTAAAAACGACAAACTCCCTACGGTCAGACAGTGCCGTTTTCTTAACGCTCTTTCTCTTCTTACGCTCAACTCTGTAGATGTTTCGAAAAAGAGCAAGCGGTAACGCATCTATTAACGTAAAAGCTCACGCTTTTATCCCTGTTTGAATTGTTTGATGACAGTTAGTTCTGAAGTCGAAAAAGCTTTATGGATTGGAGTTCAAACAGATATTGGCGTCTAACGGCCAATTAGGTCGGAAGCCGAAATACTTGTTAGTTTGATG
>JAQIBF010000106.1 GCA_027859195.1 Helicobacteraceae bacterium | reverse complement strand
TCGGTACGCCGAGTGCTAAACTTTTGTGCAAGCTGCGCCGAAGCTGGAACTTTTAACCGATTTGAGGGCCGGCTTGGGAATAATCAAATTTACTGTCTACTGTCATATACTTTTTAAAGTTAGCAATAAACATACCCGCAAGTTCATCACGTTTTGCATCAAACTCAGCTTTGTCTTCCCACGCATTGCGCGGATTAAGAAGACTTGGGTCAATGGCACCTAATGTTTTAGGGACATGAAGTCGGAATGTTTTCGTTGTGACAAACTCTGAGTCATTAATACTGCCGTCAAGAATAGCGTTAATACAGGCACGTGTATTTTTAATACTCATACGTTTTCCAACACCGTAAGCGCCACCTGTCCAGCCCGTGTTAACAAGGAAGACCTCAACATTGTGTTTGTCAATCTTCTCACCGAGAAGTTTGGCATAGACTGTCGGATGAAGCGGTAAGAACGCTTCACCGAAACATGCCGAGAACGTTGCTACCGGCTCAGTGATACCACGTTCAGTACCCGCCACTTTAGCTGTGTAGCCACTTAAGAAGTAGTACATAGCCTGCTCTTTAGTCAGCTTAGAGACCGGAGGCAAGATACCAAATGCATCTGCTGTCAAAAAGATGATCTTCTCTGGATGACCAGCCATAAGGTTCTCTTTATGGTTCTCAATGTGCTCAATAGGGTAAGAGACACGTGTGTTCTCTGTTTTAGAACCATCTTCGTAATTAACAAGACCATCTTCATTGTAAACCACGTTTTCCAAAAGCGCATTTTTGCGGATAGCCGCATAGATCTCGGGTTCGCTTTTCGGATCAAGGTTGATCACTTTTGCGTAACAACCACCCTCGAAATTGAAGACACCGTCATCATCCCAACCGTGTTCATCATCACCGATAAGTGCGCGGTATGGGTCAGTCGAAAGTGTTGTCTTACCGGTTCCGCTTAGACCGAAGAAAAGTGCTGTGTCACCTTTTTCGCCCACATTTGCAGAACAGTGCATCGCCATCTTGCCTTCGAGTGGAAGCCAGTAGTTCATCATCGAGAAGATACCCTTCTTCATCTCACCACCGTACCATGTACCGCCAATAACTGCAATCTTCTCTTCAATATTAAAGACAACAAAAACATCTGAGTTAAGACCCATCTCTTTATAACGAGCATTAGTCGCTTTACATGCATTAATAACAGTAAAGTCTGATGTAAAACCTTCCAATTCCGCTTCGGTTGGACGAATGAACATGTTTTTAACGAAGTGTGCCTGCCATGCGATCTCAGAGATGAATCGGACATTACGTTTGCTTGCAGGAGATGAACCTGTAAAAAGATCCATCACATAAAGGTCTTTTCCAGAGAGTTGTGCCGTGCCGATATTGTATAACTCTTCATAGTTCTCTTGTGAGATCTTCTGATTAATATCACCCCAGCCAATGTATTGGTTAGAAGGTTCCTGGTCTACAAAGAACTTGTCTTTTGGACTGCGCCCTGTAAAGATACCAGTGTCGACCATAGTTGCACCATTGTCAGCTAAAGCACACTCACCATTCTCAAGTTCGTGTTTAATTAGTTCGTCATAACTTAAGTTGTAATAGAGCTTACCAACATTTTGGATGCCTAACTTTTCAATCTCTGCTGAGTTCATCGTTTTTGTACCTTCTTTGAACAAATATTCCACAAGTGTAATCTTCACATTGTTTGTTTTTAATTAAAATCTAAACAAAGCCATTCACAATAGCTATGAAATTTAATGGCGCAATTATACTCTTAGTAACCATAAATTGAAAGTAAAGAAATAAAGTTAGGTTGGCGAACTTTAAATATACAAGGCAGAGTTCCCACCTTGAGGGTTCTTTGAACTGTCATGATAGATACTGTACCTTTGCTAACCACTATTTTAGTTTCACAATAACTTCACAATAATTTTTTACAATGTGTCATATTAAAAAAAGGAGTTTCATTATGAACTTAGCTCAAACATCAATTAAAAGCCTTTTAGTGGCTCTTCTGCTGAGCAGTGCCTTTGTTCCAACCCTTTCCGCTGATATAAAGAGGGGGCAAAAAGCCTACTTGAAACAGTGCAAAAAGTGTCACGGTAACGGTACAAAAGGGGCCGCTATGAAGACACAGGCGGAATGGTCAGAGGCCTTTTCAGATGACGGTGCCGGCTTTAAAGCATGGCACAAAAGTACCAAAGGCGAAAAGTATGCCAATGGTCGAAAGTTTAAAAAATATTCGGAGCACCTCAAGGACTTTCTATATGAATATGCATCAGATTCAGGGAATGTACCAAGTTGCGGGTAATGCATTGAACGTGTCCAGCCCATTAACTACAGAAGCACGGTACAACGGCGGAACAAACAGATAAAAAGGAAAAACAATGAAAACATTACTACTAATCTTAGGTATCACATCAATCTTGGCAGCGGCTGACGGCGCAACTCTCTATAAGAAATGTGCCTCTTGCCACGGAAGTGCAGGAGAAAAGCATGCTCTCAATAAAAGCAAGATCATTAATGAGCTTTCCAAAGATGAGATCATTACGGCATTAAAAGGATACAAAGATGGCACCTATGGCGGAGCGATGAAGGCCTTAATGAAAGGTCAAATAGCGACGTATGATAACACTCAGATCGAGACAGTCGCCGCGTTTATCGCTGCCAAAAAATAGTGATTGTCGTCCCTTTGTTGGGACGTGACTCTACCTCAACTTTAAATCCATACTCCTTCACGATTGACGCCACAATATGCAGACCGATTCCAAAACCGCCAACACTCTTGTCAAATCGGCTGTAACGATCAAAAATATGCTCTAATTTTTCACTCGCAATGCCTTTACCACTATCACTGACCTGCAGTTTTGTCTCATCCAGCACAACGTCTATCGTTCCTCCGCGTTTATTGTACTTAATAGCGTTAGAGAGTAAATTGTCAATGACCCGTGTTAGTTTAGTCCGATCTATTGTTAGAAGGCAGGAGGAGAGATCATCGCTAACTACAAGCTGTTTTTGTACAAAATGATCATTAAAGTAGGCAAGGCGTTCTTGCACGATCTCTTTGATCTCTAAAGGTTCATCGAATATGGCGATTTTATGATGTAAAATGAGGTACGTCAGATCATCATAGATCGACGCAATCGTTTTTGCAGAGATATCGATTCGACGAATCTTTATACGGGTCTTTTCATCAAGCAGTGTCTGATCGATTGTTTCTACATTTGTGACAATTGTACTCACCGGCGTATTGAGCTCATGCGTAGTGTCTTTTATAAAATTGTCCAACAGCAGAACGGCCTCCCGCATAGGACGGATAAATAGACGAGAAAGTGCGATACCCAGAGAGAGTAGTGCTATAAATAAGAGACTGCCATAAAGCAGGAAGCTCATCCACATTTCACGCAGCCAGAGGCCATCATCTTGTGTCTCAAAAACCAGGAACATCTCTTTCATCCCATAAGAACCCATTGCCATCAGAAAATGGATGTGCGCATCTTCTCTATAGATACCCGGTGTAAATCGGTTCAGAGGCACGTCAAAATACGAGACGACTTCCGTACCGTTTTTAGTATAAAGAGCTGTCTTGTACGCGATATCTTTTGGGAACATCTCGTGGTTAGCCCCTGACTCTTTCCATGCCATCACTCTGGGGATGTAACTTTCCGCTTCGATCTGCATCGATAGGCGGTGAGTGGAGAGCATCAACTCTTCTGAGTAGCGATAATAGATGGTACCGATCAAGGCCAAGATAAGAAAGGCCATCACGCCATACAAAAGGACAAAGGCGCGAAGCGTTCTGTTTTCAGCGAAATTGATACCCGAGTCGTTTGTGACTGACAATGTGCTCCTTTCCTAGTATCTGACGGAGATGTTTAATATAGGTCCGAAGCGCATCATCACTGGGCTCTTCATCAAAATTCCATAACTGCTCTTTGATCACCTCATGGACGATCAGTTCACCTCGGCGTTGTATAAAGAGTTTAAGAAGTCGGCTCTCTTTATCGCCTAAAGTAATTCTCTCCCCATCTTTAGTGAGCGTGAGTGTTGCCGTATCATAATAGAGGTTTTTACCTACCTCTATTTTATCGCTGTTTTCATGGTGGAAATTGCGCTTCAGTAGATTTTCGATGCGTAGAAGCAGCTCTTTAAGGGCAAAGGGCTTGCGCAGGTAGTCATCAGCTCCACTCTCAAACCCGTTTTCCACATCCGCCAAAGCACTGCGTGAGGTAAGGAAGATCGCCGGCGTCTTAGTCCCATTTTCACGGGCTGCTTTTAGAAGGTTAAATCCATCGATACCAGGGACATTAACATCTAAAAGCAGAAGATCAAAAGGTGTTTCATAGACTCTGTCCTGCGCTTCATCCCCATCAAAAACCGAAACGACCGCATACCCCTGCTCTTCTAAATACTCCGTAATGGTCTCGTTGAGTGCGCTGTCATCCTCAAGTAGAAGCAATCTTGTTTTCATAATTACCCCATCATCCCAAAGAGTGCAAAAAAAGAAAACGCAATGAAACCAGAAAAAAGTGCATACGGCAGTTGTGTCCTGACATGTTCAATATGATCGCACCCGGTTGCCATCGAAGAGATAATGGTGGTGTCTGAGATAGGTGAACAGTGGTCACCAAAGACGCCGCCCGAGATAACCGCACCTAAGACGAGTGCCATGTTTGCGTCCATCGAAGCCGCTAAAGGAACAGCTATCGGTACCATAATACTAAAGGTACCCCAGCTGGTCCCGGTCGAAAAAGACATTACTGCTGCCAGTAAAAAGACAGCCGCTGCCAACCAGACAGGTGATAAAACGCCATTAATATAAGAGGCCAGATAGCTCCCGGTATGCATATCACTCGTCACCTGCCCTATTGCAAAAGCAAAAAAGAGGATGGATGTGATACCGATCATAGAACGCATCCCTTTGAGACTCTCTTGGGCAACTGTTTTAAGCAGCATCACTTTTTTTACAACAAAGAAAAAGCTCATCAGCATCAAGGTCATAACCATCGTGTAAAAGATTGAGCTCGAACCGCTCCCTTTTAAGATATTCCCATTGCCAGTAATATACAAAAAGAGAAACACCCCGCCGATCATCAACAGGATCGGTACGATCATATACATAGGGTGTCCGCCCTCTTGGATCTCGCTGATCTCATGTTTCACAAGGGCATGTCGCATGGCCCCGATGTCGATCGTAAACCAGATCACAAAGAAGGTGACAATAAGGGCGGAGATCGAATAAAAGTTCAACATCACGGCTTGCATGAGCCACTCTACACTCTCACCATCCATAAACCCTAAACTCATCTGTGCCGTGATCAGTCCCAACATCAGAGCCCCGTAGCCATTGAACATCAAAAGTGAACCAACTGGAGCCGAAGTCGAGTCACAGACATACGCCAGTTTAGCACGCGAGATGCGGTGCGCATCACAAAGCGGCCGCCCGACACTACCTGCGATCAAAACGGTAATAGAGGTCTCAATAAAGATGACGATCCCTATGATATAGACCAAAAGCAGTGCAGCTCGGTCGGACTTTACGAGAGAAAGTTTATGACTCAGCATATAAACAAAACCGTTTACACCTCCCGAGCGTTCCATTAAGTGCATCACTGCACCCATCAAAAGCATAAAACCGAAGGTCATTAATATCCACGGTGTCGAAAATAGTAAGACGGTAAGCTCTATCAAAGTCTGGAGTGTGTTGACGAGGGAGTAGTTGCTAATGATGATCTCACCCATCACAATACCTGTAAAAAGAGAGACTAGGACACGTTTGGTAAGTAACGCCATGATAAGGGCAGTCATAGGCGCTGCGAGAGAGAGTATGCCGTATTCTATGGGAAAGTCCTAAAGATGAATCTGCAGTCGGACAATACCGGGACGACCGTATTCTACTTCATAGTGTTTACTGCGACGTTCATCGATCTCGGTAAACCCGAGCTTTTTGTACACCATAATCATCTCAACGGAGCCAATCTCAATCATGGTCTGTACGATACGGTACCCTTTAAGACGTGCAGTAAGCAGGCTTTTTTGCACCAGTTCTTTTAGGACAGAGAACTCATGAAACTCATCTTTGACCGCCATGAAGTCTAACAAAAAGGTCTTTTTGTCAAACTGCGGCTCAACAAGACGATAGGAAGAGAGACGATCTTCATAACTCCCATCACAGCCTACTTCTGCCAAGGCCTTTGCAAAGGTCTCATGCGTAGCGATACGCGGCTCATAACCGCAAAGAAAACCGGCATCAACACCATCAACACTGGCAACCAAAAAATTAGAAAAATGACAATAACTTTTAGTCTGTGTTGTCGTTAGCTTCTCTAAACGTTCAAGAAGGGTCTTCTTGTCTGTCGTATTAAAGATGACATCAAAAAGTCCTTTCTTTTTTCCCGAACGAGAACTCTCCAACACAGATTGCGCCAAGAGTGGTGCATCATTCTCTGTTGCTTTACGAATTTCAATACGCATGAATAATATCCTTATCCGAGTCTATAGGGTTTTAGTGGTACCCTAAATCTTGTTAGCGGTATAATTGTTTTTAATTCCAAGATAAGTAAGTGTACCACATATGAATAATTATACAAAGCTTTTATTACCTCTTTTTTTAACCTTTGATTTGGCACACGCATCTGAACAATTGATCTTGATTGTAAGCGATGATTTTAATAAAACACATGCTGTTTTAACACGTTATGAAAAGCATAAAACCGGCTTTAAACAAGTAGGGAGCGGCACCATGGTAAACATAGGCAGAAACGGTTTAGCATGGGGGATCGGGGAAAGTGCTTTCCTGCCAAAAGTAGATGAACCGGTCAAAAAAGAGGGGGACGGACGGAGCCCGGCAGGTGTTTTCAGAATCTCAAAAGCCTTCGGTTATGCACCTGCTATTAAAACGAAAATGCCGTATATACAAGCGGACAAAAAGCTTATCTGTGTCGATGATAGTCAATCTAAAGATTATAATAAGATCATTGACAAAGATGAGAGCGACAATCCAAAAAGTTTTGAGTGGATGAAGAGAGATGACGAACTCTATAAAATCGGTTTAGTCGTTGAGCATAACTCGGAAGCAAAGAGAGGTGCCGGCTCCTGTATCTTCTTTCATATTCGTAAATCAGAAGATGCTCCTACTGCTGGGTGCAGCGCGATGAAAGAAGAGGATCTCAATACCATCATAAGATGGTTAGACCCCGCCAAAGAGCCCAAGGTTCTGCAGATACCGAGCAGCTATTGTTCGGAGGCTGAGACTCTCTACAACGGTATTATCTGCCCTTAATTTAGATCACCTCTAACCACTTCTTCTAATGTGAAAGCGGGACTCTTTTTTACGATGTTTGATATTCAGATGAACCTGCTTTCATATAAATCCTTTTTCTTTTTATAGTGTCAGTATGCTTGAAAGCAGTGTGCGACTTGCAAGTGAAGGAGAAAAAATGGATTTTGTATTACGAAAGAGGAAGAGAGCCACTATGGCGTCTCTTTAAGTGGCGTCAAGTAATTACTTGATCTCACTGCTGCCTTTGCCTGTGTTACCTTTAAGGTCAACCCAGCTCATCTCAACTTTGTCGCCTTTAGCACCAATACCTTTAAATTCAAATTTAAGGATTGGGTTCTTAGAAAGAAATTGACTTGTAGACGCTTCGAATACAGTCTCACCTTTTACAGTTGCAACAATATGTGTAATAAAGTTTGCATTATTTCTGTCACCTGTCTTCTTCTCTGCCATGTCATATGTCGTCATATCGTGCTTCGACATTGTCTTTACAGAAACGATTCCGTTTCTTAGTTTTGCTCTAACTTTCATAATTCACCTTTTTATTTATTCTTTTATAGATGTAGTTCGATTCTATTCAAAATTTAGACAAAGTCATTTGTCTAAGGTTTATGAATTATCCTTCACATCCACCAAGGGCTACATCAAGAGTTCTTTTACCTGAGTAAAGCTTACCGTCTAGGCCTTCTACTACTACTGTGATCGTAATTGGATCACCGACTGATTTCAGTTTCATCTTCAAATCATAATTGATGATGCTGTATTTCCCTGGTTCAAACACGATTACTGCTGATTCAGGATTGGCATCTTGGAAAAGCGATACTGTTTTAGCTGGAATGTCAGATTGAACATTAACAGGAACTGCCCCACCGCTTGCGGCAACGTCTGGTGTTGTCACTTTAACACCCTTTTCGATAAAGGTCGTTGTTCCGTACATCGCTTTTACTGCATCTTCTACAGTCTTTGCTTTCCATACGTTCGGCTTAAGTGTACGATAGTCTTCTGCTCTTACTGCTGCCGGAGCAACTGCTAATACAGCCGCACCTAAACCTACTAGGCTTAAAAATTTTCTTCTTTGCATGTTATTTCCTTTTGTTTATTTACTAGCGTTAATCATGTAGTTAACGATATCTTTTAGTTTAGCATCGGAAAGGTCTGTTCCACCTCTTGGAGGCATGGCATTGAGCCCGTTGATTGAATTTGCTAATATAGCCTCTGGACCTTTCTCGGCAACTGCAGCCCAGGCGGCTTTGTCACCGACAACAGGAGCACCCATACCGGCAGCTCCATGGCATACAGCACAAGAAACTTCGTAATCTGCCGCTCCTGGTACTACAGCGCCTTCCTCTACGGGAAGGTCACGAACTGTTGAGATCGGTGGCAAGAAGTCACTGATACCAGTACCAGAAATTTTAACCTCTTTTGCTGTTGGTTCAAGACAGTCTTTCATACAACGCTCGCTTGGGTTGACTTTTTGTCCACCGAAGTTTGTGTTGTCTGCATAGTACTTACGTACATTTTCTACACCCTCTGGACCATCGATCTTTGGCTCGAAACCATCAACGTTAGGCATAACAATTTTTGAGAAGTTGTCTTGATCAAGCACAAAATCCTGGTCAGCGACTTGACCATCAACTTCTATCTCATTAATGTTAAGCATATAGGCAGTCAACGCATACGTTTCATCAATACTAAGTGACTTCGATTTTGGATGTGGCATACCATCATGAATGTACCACCACATTGTACTTGCGTGTGGCCAGTATGAACCGAATACACGTGTCGGACCATCTGCATTAGGATCGAAACGTTGGTTTGTCAGTGTTTTTTTAAGGTTGGAACCTTTGCCCTTAGCGAGTGACGGGTATCCGCCGCCGCCTGAACCAAAGTCACCGTGACACATAACACATTGGTCTTCGTAGAGCATTTCACCATCTTCCACAGAACCAGAACCGGCCGGTGGTGCTTTGTGTGGTGTTACGTCTGTATTCCATGCTGCAAGTTCATTAGCAGTTGGGGTACGTCCATAGTCGAATGTTGTATTTTCTGCTTGCATATCTACAACATAGTCAGCTGTTTTACCATTAACAACAGGGTATATAACACCACCATCGATAACTGCTTTGCCGTTAGCATAAGCTGTTTGTGCTGCAGTTGCACCGCTATGTGCTGCACCGGAAGCCGTAGCTCCGCTGTTACATGCAGTCATAAGAAGAGCTGCTGATGCTGCAATAGATGCAGAGATGATCAATTTATTAATTTTCAACATTATTACGCCTCCTTGTCTATTACAACGTTACCGTTCTCATCTCTTTTGAGTGTCGAACGAAGTTGGATATGGTTTACTGTACCGTCTTTAAGTACTTCCCATGTTTCAATACCATTTCTGTGGTATACCGCTTCAATACCTGTAACCAAAGTCTCTTGGTCAATGGTAGGTTGAATATAGCCGGCATCATCCATTGCCCGTGATGCAAGAACAATACGTTTACCTTCGTACTTGTATGTGTAGCTCCAACGTGTCCAACATTTAGGAAGCACAAGACCTTTTAGGTTTGCTGCTACATAGCTGTTACCGCCGTCAAATGAGATATCTACACCTGTGATTGTTCCCATACCGGACCATGCAAGGCCTTCGATCTCAACGAGCTCACCTTTTTTAAGGTCTTTCCACGGGATCTCAGGAGATGGAGAAGTTACAGTTGAGTTAACTTCGTTAGCGTAGAAATGCTGGATCGCTTTACCGCTAGGTTTAAGAGCCGTGTATTTTGACGTCTCTTCTTTAGCGTAGAATGGCTCATCAGAAAGTTTAATACGTTTAAGCCATTTAACACAGAGGTTACCTTCCCAGCCTGGAAGAAGGATACGAACTGGGTACCCTTGTTCCGGGCGAAGGGCTTCACCGTTTTGACCGTATACGATCATTGCATCGTCCATAACTTTGTCCATAGGAATCGTACGTCCCATTTCAGAGTTGTCAGAACCTTCTGCAAGAATCCATTTAGCTTCCGGTTTAACACCAAGATCTTTTAGGATATCTTTTAAGTAAACACCTGTCCACTCAGCACAACTCATAAAACCTTTAGCGAACTGTAGAGAGTTGAACTGTGGTCCACGCCACTCTTGTCCACCATTGGCAGGACATTCGATAAAGTGGGTACGTGTAACACTTGGGTACTTTTTAAGTTGATCGAGTGTAAGAACGATAGGCTTCTCAAGAAGACCGTGGATCATTAAACGGTATTCGTTAGGATCAACGTGTGCTACACCACCATGTGAACGGCTGAAAAACAGACCATTTGGTGTTATAATCCCCATTGATTCGTGGATAGGTGTAACAGCAATTGACGCCTGGAAGTTACCAGAAGCAAGAAGTCTTGTGTTTCTTCTTAAAACGTTGTGCTCATAAGCTGAAGGAACTCCGTAACGGTTTTTTGTTACGGGATCTCCAAGCTTTTGGCCCCATTTAACATGATGCATGATAAATGGATCGTCACCTTTAGCTGCTTCGTTTGCTAATAGACTTGTACCTGCTAAGGCACCTACAGATAAAGCGGCTTTTTTGAAAAAGGCTCTTCTGTCAGACAGTTCATCGCTTGATACAGCTTCGATGTCTGCTTGAGAGTTTTTAATTTCTTTATTACTCATCGTTTCTCCCATATAATATAGATATATCTCTCATTTGTTAATGGATACATTATTGCAAATAATCAAATTCTTATAGTAAATAAAGGCCAGCTTTAGATGGTATCAAAAATATGATGGTCAATATATGTATTAACAATCGCGATAAGACGTAATGTGAATAATATCACAATCTTATCAAATGTTTAGATATTTGCCACTATGTGTTGCATCGGTAGATTACCAAACGAAACACTAACAAGATTGATATTAGAATTAACAGTCAAACCCAATATTACAAAATATAATGAGACAGAGAAGAACTGTGAACTATTCTACTCTTCTTCAAGGTCAATTATTTCGTTAATAGCGTCAGTTAAGATCTCTACCTGTTCCTCTGTGTCTTCGCTTTCGCTAGCATCGTTGGCGGCTTCTATAAGTGTGTCTTGCATCAGGTAGGCTTTAAAAGGCATACCGTACTCATAAACGATCTCACCGCCGTGCTTGCCCTGTAAAAGTGTTGCACCTGTTGCCCCAAGAAGTAAAACGACAGCAAGTGCTTCGAGGGCAAATATTTTCATTTTACAACCAAGGAGTTTAAGCAGTGTGATTACACTCATTGAAATTGCAAGGTAAAGGCCAAGTTCTTTATGCTCTAGAAGCTCGTGTTGTCCATCTGCGCTTAGATAGTCATAGATCTCTGGACCAGCTTGTGAACCTGTGTACCATGCTGCGATCATAGCAAGTGTCGCAAAGAGTAAAACACGCGTTGAAAGTTTTGACATACCTTCACTACGGGTATAAAGATAGATAAGACCAAAAACTGAAGCCACGACAGGTAATACAACGGCAAAATGTGCAGTAGCAGGATGCAACATAATAAGAGTCCTTGTTTTGAATTGATTTATTATACATTAAAGGTATACGTTTGTATCTATAAAGTGTTTTGATTATTCTCGATTAATTGGCAGGTGACAAAACAAATGTTTTGAAAGAGAGATACAGCATACTAAAAATAATTGATATGCGATTCTAACAGGGCGCGCTTACGAGACAGTACTTATCTCAAACCAATGCTCAACTGTTCGTTTCAGCGTCGCCTCTTTACGCCGGTTAAAATGGTCGGCAAGGTCAAAGTCGGGTTTCTCAGAGTTGGCTTTGTACTCATCAATAAAAAAGGCGTAAAGGTCCTCTTTCATTCCGGTGACTTCATACGTCACTTTGTCATAGACCAGGTCTGCTTCCCTGATCTCTTCTCGCTTTATCTCATGAGGATTGATACTGCCGTATCTCTCCTCTTTTGTTAAGGTCATATTCATCTCAATATAAGCACGCATTGTGGCAAAGGTATGTTCGAATTGGTCAATTGGCATACCTTTGGAGTCTTGAATGATTGTTGCAAGTTCTTTGGTATAACCCCATCCCCCGCTGAGTGAAAGTTCAATATCAAAAGCTGACTTGATAATCTCTTTGATGGGATCACTACTTTTAATAGTTTGGAAATCTGACATATGTTTACCTTACTTAGCAGAAATTGTCTTGACGTGATCGTTTCTCACTGTAATGACCAATGACTCTATTTTTTCTCTATTTTATCTTTTGCTGTTTTGATAGCACTGTCCAAAGCGGTTTTAGCTGCATCAAAGGCTTGTATCCCCATACGTTTAGCCTCTTTTGCGGTATCAGAATTAAGTGCACGGGAACCACGTACAAATGCATCTTTAGTTGCAAAATTGAAACGATTTTTCATCAGCTCAACCGTCTCTTTAGAGATAAGGATCAATTCATCCATATCGAGATGGATGTCTTTACTTATTTTTATCAACAGTGCTTCCGTACTTTTGTCTGTTGAATGAGATAGAGATTGAATAGTCTGCGTAAAGACTAAGTTAGTCTGTTTGAGCTCGTCTAAGTCGCCATAATCTGCCAATACATTTGCTTTGAGCTCTTCTGGTGCATATTGGAGTTGTTTTTTAAATTCACGAATTGCATGGATCAGTCCCGCGCGTATGCCTTTGAGGCTGCCGCGCAAGATCTCTTCTGCACTATTCGGCGTTGCTTCAGCAACGCCGATGGCACTCTTTAAAATAGTAGAGATGATTTTGCGGATACGAACAGTTCCCATGGCACCTTCGTTGAGCGTTTCATACGTGATGTCTTTGGTGATCTCTTTAATGGTCTCTTCGACATCGTGCCCTTTTTCAAGGGTAGTCAAGACTGCAGATTCGACCATCTCTTCAAGCATGTCGAAAAGATCAATAGATTGAAGTTTGATTTGATGCAGATCGCGCTGTACAGAGGGCAGATTTGCAGCAATGTCTTCTTCAATCGTGTTAAACACAGCGTACTTGGCATTTTGCAGTTCAAGCGCTTTTCTTTCCAATTGACGCTCTATCTGTTCTTTTTGTGCCAAAAGATCTTGAACCTCGTCGTGCAGGCTTTGTGTTTCTATCTCTAAGATAGACTCTGCGATGGTCTTCAGCTCTTTAAATTTGAGCTCTTCTTTGGCAATATGCCACTCTTTTTCAATGTGTTCTGCCAAAGAGAGGACTTTTTTATCAAGAGATGCCGCTTTGTGCTTTTTATAAAAACTGCGTATGTCACGTTCAAATTTTTCTATATCCATCTTGTTTCCTTTGCTTTATAGTACCATTTTGATATCTTGATGCGCTTTAAGTGCCTCGAAGAGAAAAGTGCGTTCATCTTCATTTTGAACGATAAGCGCAAGGTTGAGACTGACATACTTGCCTGTTTTAGAAGCCTTCGAATGTTTGAGTGTGTGTGCGCGCTCCAAAATAACAGAGTGTATAGCTGCTTTGAGCTTCTCTTTCTCTGGGCCAATGATCTTATACTCCCAACTGCATGGGTACTCCAGTTCTAACTTTCTGTGTTCACCTTCACCGATGACTTTGAGGATTGGTTTGTCTGTTGCCACTGTTTATCCTTTACGTGTGAAATCGCCGCTTTTGCCGCCCGATTTTTCCTCTAGCTGGACATGACGGATGACCATTCCTTTGTCAATTGCTTTGACCATGTCATAGATCGTCAAAAGTCCTATGCTTGTGCCGGTCAGTGCTTCCATCTCAACGCCGGTCTGACCTGTCAGCTTGGCGGTGACTGTCAGTTTGAAACCAGGCAATTCAGGCAGCTCATCAACGTAACAGTTAATACCGCTAAGGTTCAGAGGATGGCACATCGGGATGAGGTCCGATGTCTTTTTGGTCCCCATAATGGCAGCGATGACGGCAGTTTGAAGGACCGGCCCCTTTTTTGTCTTTTCCGATACGATAGCATCGTAAGCATCTTGGCTCATTTCAATGATACCACTGGCCACAGCGACGCGCGTTGTCTGCTTTTTGTCAGAGACATCCACCATCTTTGGTCTATCTTTTTCATCTAAATGGGTTAAATTCATATTGTCACTTTTATATTTTTAATTGCTAGATTATAACAAAGTGTTGGTGAATAGGGGAAAGTAGTTTAGAGTAACTTTACAGCAGCCTCATACTCATGGGGGTGATTGAGGTTGGCAAAGGTCTCTTCATTCTTAAACATCACAAATTCGGTAGTTGAGTTTTTTAGCAATTGACCTAAGCGGTGATTCTCTTCTTGCAACATCTTTACAAAAGAGGGCAACAGCGAACGGTGATATATACCGCACATCGGATGGCTGCCAGAAGGTGTTTTAGCGATGACGGCATCCAGCTCATCTCGGTCATTTGCGAGCAAGGTACTGATCTCCTCTTTATCTACAAAAGGGGTATCGACGCTCAAAACAAAGAAACGTTCATCTGGCAGCTGCCGAAACATCGCCTCAAACCCAGCTGTGGGGGCATAGAGATTTTCTGTCGGCGTGTCTGCGATAATATTTGCGTCAAAATCAAATTTATTCTCTTTAACAGAGATATAGACAGCGGTAAAGAGTTTGCAGAGGCGGCGGTATTGATACTCTGCGAGTGTATTGCAGCTGCCAAAGGGGAGCAGCGACTTGTCTTGACCCATGCGTGAGCTCTTGCCGCCGGCGAAAATGACGCAGGTAAGAGGAAAGAGTTTTTGCTTATCCGTCATTTGGTGCCTTTTTGCGAGGGGACTTTTATCGTTATGGAAAGTATAGTCTGCATTGCGTAAAAACTAGGAACGGATAAAATTGGTTTTGACCAGCTGCAAAAAAAGCAGTACCGACAATCCGGAAGCACCAAAGATCATCGCCATCACCATGATCTGATAGCGTGCCGCGATCAGCGGTGAGACCCCTGAAAGGATCTGCCCCGTCATCATCCCCGGCAGCGAGACCAATCCAACGGCAAAAAGAGCGTTGATAACAGGGATCAGGGATGCTTGGTAGGCTTGAGTCGATGCTTGTGTATAGTTGACATCATTGGTAAGTTCAGATGACAAACGCTCAGCTGCAAGGGAGATGGCGGTCATTGCATTGGCAAAGATCATCCCGGCAAGCGGGATCATGTAGCTGGGCTGATACCAGGGATCAAGACCGATGACGACCTGGGTGACGAGTATCAATGTGATGCCTCCACCCACACTTATACTGATAAGCGCTTTTAGATAAAGTGTTCTGCGCTGTTGTGCAACAGTACGCAGCGATATCCAGCCGGCTGCAAGCAGCATTACTGCAAGAACCAGAAGAACGACAGCCCCGGTTTCAGCCTTAAAAATATAGATGAGAAAATAGCCGATAAGAAGCAGCTGCAGGACCATTCTTGCCATTGCATAAAGCGCTGTCTTATACTGTAAAGACTGATAGATCATGACGCCGATAACAATGGCGGCAGGAATAAATGCAAATAGCAGATCAAAAAGAGAAAGTGTATGCACGGTATCCCAATTGAATATATGATATCAGTTATGATTGTAGCATATTGAACAGACTAACATAGGTTGACATGATAAATCTTTTTAACAATATTATATGCAATATGTTAATATATGTAGATATTATATACACATAAAGTGTTATTCAAAGGGAGCAGAAAGATGAACCAACAAATGGTTAAAAATTTAATACAAGCGTTAGCAGTCATTATATTTATCAGTTTGATAACGGGATGTGCAGTTAAACATGCCCATTATAGTAGCAGCGCAGTAGAGTATCTGTATCCTGAGAAGCAAAAAGCTCAGGCTCCACAAATACCGGCTTTATCTTTGCCGTTGAAGGTGGGAATAGCCTTTGTACCTGAAGCATCCTATGGAAGAAATTTTTCGTTGACGGAAAATGATAAGATAGATCTGTTAAGAAAAATTGCTGGGCATTTCAAGAAGTATGCGTTTGTACACTCTATTGAGATTATTCCATCGGCATATCTACGTCAAAAGGGAGGGTTTACCAATTTAGACCAGATCCGTACGATGTATGGCATAGATGTTATCGCCTTAGTCTCATATGATCAGCATCAATTTACTGATGAAGATGCTGCCTCGTTGAGTTATTGGACTATTGTTGGCGCCTATATTATACCGGGTGAAAAAAATGATACTCATACGATGGTGGATACTGTCGTTTATGACATAAAAAGCCGTAAATTGCTTTTCAGGGCTCCTGGAGTGAGTTTTATCAAAGGAAGAGCTACCCCTGTAAACTTATCGGAAGAGTTAAGAAAGAACAGTATCGAAGGGTTTAAATTGGCCAGTCGAGATCTTATTGTTAATTTAGATACACAGCTTCAGCTTTTTAAAGAGAAGGTTAAAGATGCGCCAGAAGAGTACAGGGTCACACAGAAACCAGGGTATACCGGAGGTGGTAGTATTGACGCGTTAATGCTACTGTTCATGAGTATTATAGGTGGAGTTGGATTATGGGGTAGAAGACGTCAAAAGAGATGAGATCTCATCTGCCGGTAGTAAGTTCTATTATAATTGTTATCTCCCTCTTTGTATATCTATTTGACAGTTTGTCAATGATGTTGGTTTATGAGAGAGATGCTATATTGGATGGGGAGTTTTGGAGAGTGTTCAGTGGGCACTTGGTACATTTCTCCGGACTGCATTTTAGTTTTAATATAATTGCTTTAGGTGTTACGGGGTGGATCATTGAAAAGAGGGGTTACCCCGGTTTTGGTCTATTGGTCTTGATGATGTCGTTTGTCATAGGCGTGAGTATGATGGCATTAAAGCCTAATATGCAGTTTTATGGCGGGCTATCCGGTATTGCGCATGGAGCACTTGTATATTTAGCTCTTTTTGGCTTACGGGAATCCTCTCCATGGAATAAAATGAGTTGGCTAATTCTTCTTTTCGTTCCTACTAAGGTAGGGATAGAAATGTTTACAGGGGGCTCGTTGGCTTATAGAACAGAGACATTTGTGCCGGTGCCGTTAAGCCATGTTATGGGGATTGTTGTAGCATTTATACAATTCTTCATTCTAAAAACTTTTGAGTCGAAACAGACGGAAGATAGTAGATAGCGTATCGGAATCAAAGCCCGATACTAGAATATTATTGTAAAGAGAGAGGATCCGTAATAAAGCCCGTGATCGCTGATGCTGCAGCCACCGCAGAGTTGGCAAGGTAGATGCCTGAACTGCGGGCACCCATACGACCGACAAAGTTACGGTTGGTCGTTGCGATAGCAACTTCGCCGTCACCCAAGATGCCCATGTAGCCACCTAGACAAGCACCGCATGTCGGGTTAGAGACAACACCGCCTGCATCAATAATGATATCAATGTAGCCAAGTCTTTCCGCATCTTTAAAGATCTGCTGTGTTGCAGGCGTTACGATAAGACGTGTACGGCGTGCAACGCGTTTGCCTTTTAGGATCTCAGACGCCATTTTAAGGTCTGATAGACGGCCGTTCGTACATGACCCGATAAAGACCTGGTCAACTGCGATCTTGTCTGCAACAGCCTGGCTTAGCGGTTTTCCGTTTGACGGCAGTGACGGATAGGCGATAACCGGCTCGAGATTAGTGACATCGATCTTGACGACCCGAACATAGTTGGCGTCATCATCCGAGTAGTGCAGTTTGGGTTCACGTGCAAGGTTTTTGTCCGCTAAAAATGCCTTTGTGATATCGTCAACAGCGATGATACCGTTTTTTGCACCTGCTTCGATTGCCATATTACAAAGGCTGAAACGGTCATCCATACTGAGTGTTTCGATTGTGCTTCCCGTAAATTCAAGGGCTTGGTAAAGTGCACCGTCAACACCTATCTGACGGACAACTTCAAGAATAAGGTCCTTGCCGTAGACGTTTGCCTGAAGTTCACCTGTAAAGATCACCTTAATGCTCTCCGGCACTTTAAACCAGTTTCCGCCTGTGATCATTCCAAACGCAAGGTCCGTTGAACCCATACCTGTAGAAAAGGCACCGAGTGCACCGTGCGTACAAGTGTGAGAGTCTGCACCGATGATAACGTCACCCGGAACAACAAGACCTTTTTCTGGAAGAAGGGCGTGCTCGATCCCCATATCTTTTTCATCAAAATAGTTTTTAAGATCATGTTTGTAAGCGAATTCACGAGAGATCTTCGCCTGGTTGGCTGAAGCGATATCTTTCGCCGGGATGAAGTGGTCAAGTACCAAAGCAAAACCATCCGGGTTTGCCAGTTTCTCAGCACCACTCTCTTCGAATGCTTTAATAGAGATTGGGGTTGTAATATCGTTACCGATGATCATGTCGATGTTTGAACGTACAATCTCGCCTGCGTAGACTTTTTTGCCGACGTGCCCAGAGAAGATCTTTTCAGTTATGGTTTGTCCCATCATTAGCCTTTTAATGTATAAATTGTGAATTACTTGTTAATCTCACCTAAAAATTATCGCGATTATACCATTTTGGTGCTGTGGAGTTTTTTAGTTGTGTCAGTTAGACGTTTAGATGAGAATAATGGCATGCTCATAAAATATTAAAATTGTAAAGAGAACTTAAAACCGCCGAAGGAATCTATCTGGTGCTGGTCACGTATGTAGGGTGATTGTGATTGATAAAAAAATGTCATTTTTTGACCTTCGACATAGACACTGGCACCGATGTATGTTGAAACATCGAAGAGGTTCTTCTCAAGTTGATAGCCCATCTCCTTAGCTTCTTCCAGAATATAGGAGTAGGCCAGCAGCTGCGCAGTTGCTCCGACACTGAGTGACCAGCCGATACCGTGATGGGATTTTTGGTCTCTGAGCAGTGCTGCCTCCTCTTTAAAGGTAGGGTAATAGACATTGAAGTTGTTGATGTAGTTTTGTCCGATACGCCACATTGTACTGCCGAAACCGTCGACTGTAAAATTACCGGCTTGAAAACCGAAATGGTTGAACCAGTCGGTTTTCAAGCCGTAACCGTACTGGTGCTGCCAACTCTTCACGCCATGATGATAAAGTGCATTGACGGTCCATTTTGTTCCCATCTGTGTCCCCCAGCCTTGAGGCTCTTCACTGTTGGTGAGTCGATGAACCGATTTCTGCAGCCACCCGGCCCCTGACCCAGGGCCTACAACACCGACATCTGTACGATACTCATCAAATGTAAGATCATCCCATTCAAACAGGTAAAATGAGAGTGCAAGATATCCCGTATAAGGGACATCGTCATATTGCGGTGTAGTCTGTGTAATATCCGTCGGTGTAATGGTCATCTGATAGAGACTGATCCCGGCATTGTGCTGTCTTGTTGTATCCATTGTTGTCAAAGGAAGGCTGTTGGCTATGTTGAACATCAAGGCGCTGTAGCGGTTGGATTCGTTTTCGCCTTTGTTTCCAAAGACGTTGTCAAGCCAACTGATACTGCCGCCGTTCGTAAAATGACGGTCCGTTCCGGCAAAGATATCGTTATACCATTGAAAGGAAAACTGGTCGGCATGTAAAGTGGATGCCAGACAAAAGAGCAGCGCGATAAGCTTGTTTTTCAATACAGACAGCTCAGGGTAGTACGGTAGAGTATTTTGGTCGTTGTCTGATACTCTGGCTCCATTTTCATTTAAGGCGCTCTTTAGCGATCATCCTGCCCAGTTCAATCATCTCGTAACCCCGATTAAACTCATAAAAACCGCAGGCATTATGAGGAATATTAATGATGATGTCAGGAGAATAGCCTGCCGTTTTATAGGCTTCGAGTGAATTCTGCATGGTGTCGATGGTCCGTCCAATGATGTCAAACATACTCATCTCTTCAGGGCTGTCAGTGTACTCTCTTTCAAACAGCGCCTGTGCTTTTGTTGACATCTCACCAAAGACCTTTTGAAAGCCGTTTTCCTGCTCTTTTATTTTTTTGGGAAGAGGGACGCTATAGGTTCTGTCGACAAGAGCATTGAGCTTTACGGCAATGGTCAGGTCTGTGCCGTCGGACATAGTAGGTGCAATAGGGAGAGGGTTCAGAACGCCGCCGTCAATGAGGTAGCGGCCGTCTATCTTTTTGGGCGTTAATGCGGTGGGAATAGCTACTGAGGCGCGTACTGCATCCAGAAGAGATCCTTTTTGCATCCAGATCTCTTTTTGTGCCATCACGTCGGTCGCTACAGCGGTAAATTTGATGGGGAGATCTTCGATCAAAACATTACCGATCATCTTTTCAATGACCTCAAAGACCTTGTCCCCTTGAATCAGCCCCGTCTTTGCGAATGAAAAGTCGACCAACTTGACAACATCAAAGACATCCAGTGACAAGGCCCACTCTTTAAAATGGTTCAGTTTTCCGCAGGCGTAAAGGGCACCTATTAACGCACCCATGGAAGAACCCGAAATAGACTTTATGGTATATCCCTGTTCCAAAAGCTCCTCGATGACACCGATATGGGCGTAACCTCTTGCCCCGCCGCTTCCGAGTACCAATGAAACATTTTTGTTTTTGGCCATACGTATCTCCTTCTGAGCCTGCTCTGAAGCGTTATCCAATGCCAATGATGACGGATTGTATGCTTCTTGTTTCAAATGAATTGATCACTTTTTGACACGCTTGAATGAAAATTATAGCAGTTAAAACTGTCACTTTATTGAATTGTGTTCAATAAATGAATTAAGTTCATTTTTATATTTAAAGGTCTATAATTCGGTTAATTATATTAAAGGGCACCTCTAAAGGGAGAAA
This sequence comes from Helicobacteraceae bacterium, assembly GCA_027859195.1. GTDB lineage: Bacteria > Campylobacterota > Campylobacteria > Campylobacterales > Sulfurimonadaceae > Sulfonitrofixus. The sequence goes on along the minus strand of JAQIBF010000106.1, from coordinate 9,733 downwards.
TATGTCGCGTTTAAATGCAAAATTAAAAAATATGAAGCGTGATCTCATCTTGGAAAAAGCCTCCGAGATGTTCGAAAAACATGGTTTTACCGAGCTGAAAGTTTCTGAATTGGCCCAAGAAGCCGGCGTAAGCGTAGGAACGATCTACTCCTATTTTGACTCGAAAGAGGGCGTGTACAGTGCCTGTGTCTCCTTGGACATTGAACGGGCTTGCGTGCTGTTTGAGAAACTGTTTGAACAGGATATACCCTTTGAAAAGATGTTGGAAGAGACGGTCAAGATCAAGTTCGAAATCATTACGCAAAAACGAAAATCTCTCGAAAGCGGTGTTTTGAACAATCCCTTCTTTTTCGAGTCGCAGCAGATCGAGCACAAAGAGGCTTTTGACAAGATCTACGGATTCTATATCGAGCCTATTGACAAGATAAAATCGGTTGACATTGACAGCTGGCAGCTGGTCTATATATTAAACTCTATCGGAAATGCCTATATCCTGCGATGGATCGAAGGCGAACTCGATTCGCTTGAGGGCAAAGAGAAAGAGGTCTGTTCGATCTTTATGAGCATTTTGAAAGGATGATGATGAAACAAATACTAATGGTTTCTTTGCTCTCTCTGTCTGTTTGGGGCGCAAGCCTCAGCACGCTTATAGAGCAAGCCCAAAACAACGAATTGGTCGAAATGTATCAGCAGAAGTTGAACGCTTCGGACAAGACCTACAAATCGGTTAACTCCTCGTACTATCCGAGCGTCGATCTAGGCGCTATGGCGCAGTTGACTTCTCCAAAGGGGCCAATGGATGCAGGGCAGGTCTACAATGCCAATATTGAAGCATCTTTGGTACTTTTGGACGGCTTTAAACGTGAAAATATTTTGGATGAGAAGAGCAGTCTGAAGCGTTCAAGCGGTTATGAGCTTTCACAGATCAAAAAGCAGGTCTCAATGGAGGTTGCGACACACTACTTTAATCTAAAAACGATACAGGCCGATATCGCTGCGCTCCATCAGAAAAAAAGAGCAGCTTCAAGAGCAGCTTAACCGCCAGGAGAAGTTTTTCAGAGCGAAACTGACGACGGAAGACAATGTGGAACGTATCAGAGCGGCAGTTGCCAACACGGACTATGAGATCGAATCACAGCTCTACAGTCGTGACGAGGTGGTGTCAAAACTCTATACGCTGACCAATGAAGTCGTAGAACAGGTGGATGAAAGCACGCTGGTAGAACCTCTCTCCGGAAAGAAAGAGGAGATGGATGCTTTAAAATCATTGGCATCGCAAGCTGAGGCCCTTCGTTATAAAGCAGAACAGGCCGACAGTTCAAGTTATCCGACGATAATTTTGTCGGACAGATATGGTTACACGGAGTATAAAGACGACAACCTTGAAGCGTTCCCGGGTTTCGAACGGGTCAACAGTCAAAATGTCTTGATGCTCAACCTCTCGATGAACCTGTGGGACTTCTCTGCCGCCTCCGAGCAGCGTCAAGCCGTGATGGCAGAGCACAATGCACTTAAAGCGCTACTCGCATACAAACAAAATGAGTCGAATGCGGACTGGAAACTGGCAGAGCGGGGGATAGAACGTTCCAAAAAACTTTTGACAGCGGCACTTTTATCACAAAGTGCTTCAAATCGTACTTTTGCGATCGTTGACAAAAAGTATCAGGTCCGTGTGGTGGACTACGTAAAATACCTTGATGCACTGACGCAAAAGATCGAAGCGCAGGCGCAGTACAACCGGGCTCTGGGTGCATTAGAGATCTCTTATGCACGCTATTACTATTATGCAGGATTTGATGTGAAGGAGTATGTAAAATGATGAAAAAGATGATGATATTGGGACTATTGGCAACGGCCGGATTGGCAGAAGAGGTCTATGCGACCTTTAATGTACATGCAGATAAAGAGGCTGAATTGGTGCTCTCTTCGACTGGATTGGTGAAAGCGATCTATGTGGATGTCGGTGACAAGGTTAAAAAAGGAGCGGTGCTCCTGGAACTTGACAACGATGACCTTAAAACGTCACTTCTATTGGCGCAGAAACAGATTGATCTGGCCGAGCTCAACCTACGCTTTGCCAAAAAATCATATGAACGTTTTGAAAAGGTGCAGGACGTTGTTGATGAAGAGCTGTTCGATCAGTATGTCTCAAGTTATGAACGTTCAAAGATAGAGCTTTCCAATGCAAAAGCGAATCTGGCATACAAAAAAGCACTTTTTGAAAAAACACGTTTGAAAGCGCCCTTTTCTGGCGTTATATCGTCTAGAGAGATCGAACTTGGCGACGGGGTGAGTTCTGCAAAGATGGAGCCGCTCTTTACACTGATCACGCCGATAAAGCAGAAACTGATGGTCACGGTCGATGAAAAGTATTGGCAGAGATTAAAAATCGGACAGCCATTTGAATATAGCGTGAGCGGAAGTGCGAAAAAGCTTACGGGGAAGATCTCCAAGATCTACCCTACGATCGACGATAAAAAACGCTCTGTGACTGTCGAGGTCCCTGCTACGGCTTTGAAAGCCGGGCTTTTCGGTCACGGCATGATCAAGGTTGACTGATGTATAAATTTGCCATCACCCGACCGATTACGACACTGATGATCTTTTTGTCACTGGTCATTTTTGGTCTTATGAGTTTCAAGAACATGAATACGGTCCTTTTTCCGAAGATAGATTTTCCGATCGTGACCGTGAAGACGATGTACTACGGGGCCGATCCGGAGACAGTAGAGTCGAAGGTCACCGAGAAGATCGAAGAGGCGGTCTCGTCAGTTGCCGGTCTGGACAAGCTCAACTCCGAGAGCAGTGAAAATGTCTCGGTTGTCACCTTGATCTTTGATATCGAAGTCGATATTACCGAAGCCGCCAACGATGTCCGCGACAAGATCTCGGCACTTAAGCTTGACAGCGGGGTCGAGAAGCCTATTGTCAGTAAGCTCGATGTCGGCTCGGCACCGGTCCTTTCGCTTTTCGTCGCTTCGGATAAGGTGAAAAGCACCCGTTTGATGCAGACGGTGGATGAGGTGATCAAACCGATGCTCGAGCGTCAAAGAGGTGTGGGAAGCATCAACATCATCGGGTATCAGGATCGTGAGGTCAAGATCTACCCGGACCCTTTTGCCCTGCGCAAATACGGTATCTCAGCGGTTGATCTGCAACAGCTTATCCAGGCGTCGAACGTCAAGATGAGCGGCGGTAAGCTGATCACCGACAAGAACCAGGTGATGGTCACGGTGAATGCCAATGCCAACAGCATTGCGGAACTTAAAAACTTTGAGATCCTTCCAGGGGTAAAACTCCGCGATATCGCCAGAGTGGAAGACACTCTCGAAGATGCAGAGAGCCTTTCGACCTTCAACGGAAAACCCGGTGTTATCCTGCAGATCCAGAAGATCTCTGATGCTAACACACTGAACGTTATCAGCGGCATCAAAAAGGTGATCCCGGATATTGAAGAGCGTATCGGCAGCGATTACACGCTGCAACATTTCAATGACACGTCGAACTTTATCAACGCATCGCTCGATCATGTCCTTTTTGACCTGATCTATGGAGGTATTTTGGCGATCTTTATCGTCTTTCTCTTTCTGCGAAACCTGACGGCGACTATCGTCTCGGCAATCGCGATCCCGACCTCCATCATCGGGACATTCTTCCTGATGGACCTCTTCGGTTATGAACTGAACAAGGTTAGCATGCTGGGGTTGACGCTGGCCATCGGTATCTTCATCGATGATGCCATCGTCGTTATCGAGAACATCTACAAAAAGATAGAAGCCGGGCTTGACAAAGTCCAAGCCGCTCAGGAAGGGACCCGGGAGATCGCATTTTCGATCCTGGCGATCTCTGCAATGCTGCTGGCGGTCTTTATCCCGGTGAGTATGATGGGCGGTATTGTCGGGAAGTTCTTTAACGCTTTTGCTTTCACCGTGGCGATCGGTATCTTTATCTCATATTTCGTCGCGATCATGTTGATCCCGGCTGTGAGCGCGAGGGTCCTGAAAAAGGGTGAGTCGCGTTTCTATCATATGACAGAGCCGATTTTTGTCTTCATCGACCGGAGTTATGTCAAACTTGTGACTGTAACGGTAAAGTATGCCAAGACAACGATATTGATGACCTTCTTGATCCTGATGGGAAGTTTCTCTCTTGCGGGAAGTATCGGGATGGACTTTGTACCGAAAGAGGACAAAAGCGAGTTCGAGATCACCTTGAAAGCACCGATCGGGGTGAGCCTCGAAGAGATGCAGCGCCGCTCGGAAACGGTCGCGGACCTGGCCCGCAAGAACGAATACGTCGAATACACGGCATTGACCGTCGCCTATAATACGACACGCGATGCCAACCGGGCACAGATCTACGTCAAGCTTCGTGACGTTGCCAAGCGTACCGTGACACAAGAGTCCATCATCGTTGAAATGCGAAAGGCCCTTGTCGGGATTAAAGGTTTTGAGACGATCGCGGTCGCCGATATCCCGAATATCAAAGGGGCCGGCGCATCCTCGCCGTTCCAGATGATCGTCCAGGGCAATGATTTTGCATCCTTGCAAACGACCGTCGACAAGATCGTTGCACGGATGAAGAGTAACCCGGGGATCGTAGAGATCTCGACGAACTACGAGTCGGGAAAACCGGAGCTTACCATCGATATCGAGCGTGAGAGCAGTACCCATATGGGAGTCTCTGCGCAGGAGATCAGCGGGATCATTGCCAGTGTACTCTCGAGTGACCGGGCGATCTCGCAGTTCGAAGAGGGCGGTAAGCAGTATGACATTACCATGCGATTCTCTGACGAGGACCGCCGCACGGTCGACGACCTGAAACGCTTGGAGGTCAAAACGGTCAACGGTGATTTTGTGGCATTGGAGGGTCTGGTGAACTTTGTCGAGACGGAAGGGCCTGTCTCAATCCACCACTTCAACCGACAGCGCCAGATCAGTATCTCGGCAAACCTTGACGGCATTCCGTTGGGCTCAGCGGTCGACACGGCGGTGAAAGGGATCTCAGAAGATCTCGGCAAAGGGATGAAGTACGGCTTCCTTGGTATGGCGGAAGAGATGAAAAAGATGGGCAAAGAGTTCGGTCTGGCCTTTGGGTTGGCCTTTTTGATGATGTACATCATCTTGGCGGCACTCTATGAGTCGCTATTGCAGCCGCTCATCATCATGGTTGCCCTTCCTATGTCGTTTATCGGGGTTCTGTTGGCGCTTCTTCTTGCCGGGAAGAGCTTCAACCTCTTTACGATGATGGGGATTATCCTCTTAATGGGGATGGTCGGTAAAAATGCGGTCTTGCTGGTCGACTTCGCCAATCAGCGACTTCGCAAAGGCGCTACCGTTAGTGAAGCACTTATCCTTGCAGGTGAAAAGCGTCTTCGCCCGATCCTGATGACGACGTTCGCGATGGTCTTTGCGATGCTGCCGCTTGTCCTTATGAAAGGGGCCGGATATGAGAGCAATTCACCTATGGCAACCGCTGTTGTCGGCGGTCTGATCTCGTCGATGCTGTTGACGTTGATTGTGGTGCCTTCAATTTACAAATTTTTAAGTCCGCTTGATCTGTGGATGCGAAAGTTCTATGACCTTGATTTTATGAAAGTGAAAGAGAACGTCAGCGAGAAAGATGAGAGCAAAGCAGCCGGGATCTCAGAGCCAAAATGAGTTTTAATCTGACGAAAGACGAATATGAGCAAGAGCAGTTCAAAGGGTTGGACCTTTCAGGTGAGACATTCAACGGCATTACGTTTGAAGAGTGCCTTTTTGCGAAATGCCACTTTAATGAAACGACATTTCGCGGTTGCAGTTTTGAGGATTGCCGTTTTATCGAATGTGACATGAGCGTCGCCAAGTTTGGCAACAGTAAGTTTGAAAGTGTCCAGTTTGAGGGGTGCCGACTCAGCGGCATCGACTGGACGCTTGCCGCATATTCAGACTATCTTTATGCTTCACCGTACACGTTTGAGAACTGTATTATGGACTATGGCTCATTTTTTGGTCTACGGCTTCATGACTTGGTGATGCGTGAGTGCAAGGTCAGCGAGGTGGACTTTAGAGAGGCGGACCTTCTCAATGCAAGTTTTGTGAGAAGTGACCTCTCCCACACTGTCTTTCGAAACACCAAGCTCGTGAAAGCTGACTTCAGCGGTGCGGAACACTACACCATAGACTTAACCGCGAACCAGCTCAAAGGGGCAAAGTTTAGCCGAGATGAAGCGGTACACCTGCTCGAGCCATTAGAGATAGAACTGGTCGACTAAGCGTTGCGTTCGTTCATTGCGAACGACCTGTTTTAGAGTCCCTCTGCACACTATAACCCCACAGGCTTTTACGCCACAAACCTATATTTCATATGCTACAAGCTATCAACGGAGTTGTAAATGATTAATGTGCAGGGTCTGATAACATCCACTTTCTGTTCAAGTCCCGCGAAACGAGGCGGCGTGGGACAATATTGAAGCGGCATGAGCTTATGTCATGGGCTATGCCGGCAGCACCATTATCTTTACGACACTGATACTCAGTGCTGCATTTCTGACCATTGTCTTTTCAAAGTTTTGCCGAATGTTCACTTCCGTATTGTTACGGCGATCGCCCTGGTCGACATGTTGATGCTGCCGGCAGTTCTAAGCAGATTTGATGCCGGCAAGAAAAGTCTATTAGTAAACTAAAAGTTCTGGCTTCGGCGCAACCAGTACCAAATCTTGGACTTTTAACGCACTTTTCCCCCTTGCCTTTGATGATTATTCTTCTTTTTAAATTCAGACAGATCCGTAATAGAGATATGTTACAATTTGTACTAACTGAAATTAATATGGATATGAAATGGATTTCTTTAAAAAAATATTTAAAGCACTGAACTCGGCGCAGCACCCCTGGCAGGTCACCTTGGCCATAGCACTCGGAATGGTCGCAGGTCTGACCCCGCTTGACGGTACACAGACACTGCTCATTCTTTTTATCGTCTTTCTGCTCAACATCCATATCGGACTCTTTTTTGCCGCAACAGGACTTTTTGCCGGGATTGCGTACATCTTTGATCCGCAGATGGAGCAGTTGGGTTATCTTCTTTTGACGAACGAAGGGATGAAAGAGCTTTATACCGCCTGGTATAACAACGGTCTGCTGTGTTTAAGCCACTTCAACAATACTTTGATGATGGGTGCGACCGTGATCAGTCTGCTTTTAGCCGTTCCTCTCTTCTTTATTTTGAATGTTGTCATCGCTCTTTATCGCGACAAGATCGCGGTCTATCTGAACAACAACAAGTGGTTTGCACGACTGGGCATTTTTAAAGTCAAAGCGAAAAAAGAGCCGGTCTTTCGCTGGTGGGGAGCCGGGCTCTATCTTCTCGTCGTCGGCGGTGGGGCTGCGCTGCTGCTCTTGGTGCTCGATCCGCTGCTCAAGTGGGGAATCGAGAAAGGCGCTTCGACTGCTTTAAAAAAAGATGTACGTGTCGGCTCTGTAAAGACGCATCTGTTTGAAGGATCTATTGCGATCAACAGGGTTGAGGTGGCCAGCGAAAAAGAGGGTATCGATGCTTTCTCTATTCAAAATATCGGATTCGATCTTGACATGAATGCCTTGTTTTTTTCCAAAACACATATCGAAAATATGCAACTTACGGGCGTGGGCTTCGAGACAGCGGCTACGATGAAAAAAGCGTATGGCAAAGCGGCGTTCAAAGCGCAGACGAAAGCCGAGAAAAAAGCGCAGGCGGCAGAAGAGGCACAAGCGGGGGAAGGATATAAGATGCCGTCTCTCGATCTTCCGACACCGAGAGAACTGCTGGCCAAATCCGACCTGAAGTCGCAGAAACTCTACGAAGAGGCAAAAGTAGAGTTGGCGCAGCTGGAAGAAAAGTGGCGAACGATCCAAAAAGAGCAGCTCTCAAAAGAGGTGCTGGAGCAGTATAAAAAAGATCTCAAACAGATGCAGGGCGATGCCAAGTCAAAAGATGCCAAGAAACTGCTGGCACTTGCTGCGCAGGTAACAGCGTACAAGAAAAAACTGGAGGCACAGAAAAAAGTGCTTCAAACCTTGAAAAATGACTATCAGAGTGATCAAAAACGGTTGAAAGCACTTTTGGCAGCCGTTAAAACGGCACCGCAAGAGGACTATGCCAAACTGCGTTCGACCTATAGTTTAGACAGCAGCGGCGGTATCAACCTCTTTGGTCTGCTCTTTAGTCAGAAAATTGCGGGCTATCTACATCAGGCTCGCGGCTATTACGCAGAGGTCGAGCCCTATCTTCAGAGTGACGAGACGCCACCGGAAGCTCTGCCGCCGCGCGGTGAAGGACGCTGGGTCCGGTTCCCTCAATATGTGCCGAGTCCCGATCTTTGGATCGCTCGTACTGAACTGAGCGGTGCGAAAAATGACTACAGTCTTGACGGTGTCATCAAGAACATCTCCGACAACCAAAAAGCACTTGGGCGTACCCTGACATTTACAATCAAGAGTGAGGGACCAAGGGTCAAAGGGCTCTATCTTGAAGGTGAAGACAACCGTTTGGGCGAAGAGGTCATTGACACCCTGGCCTTTAAGGCAGATGCTCTGGGAATGAAACAGATGAATCTGCAGAAAATGCAGATCAATGACGCGAAGATCGGCTTTGACGGTCAGCTGAAACTGGTCGATAACAGCAGTGTCAGCGGTAAGACTGAGGTGGTGTTTAAAGAGGCGCAGATCAGACTCAAAGAGGTCGGCGGCAGAGGCGCAGAGATCATGAACGATGCATTGAAAGAGATCGATACTTTCGGGGCCACTGTTGACATTGCCGGAGAGTGGCAGCGCCCATCTGTCCAAGTCAGTTCCGACATCGATAAACAGCTCTCAACGGCCTTTAAAAAGGTGATGGCAAAAGAGATCGAAAAGTACAAAAAAGAGCTGAAACTCCTTCTGGATGAACAGCTCAAAGAGCAGTTGGGCGAGTTCGGCGGTATGACAAGCGGTTTTGTTGACATTGAAAAACTTATTGATGAAGAGAGTCTCTCTTTGGATGGCTTGGAGAACAAAGTTAAAGAGCTGGCAAGCAGCGATAGTACCAAGCAGCTGGCTAAAGATAAGGCGGCTGACTATTTGAAAGATGATAAAAACAAGGATAAATTGAAGAAGGTGTTCAAGTTTGAATTTGAGGTGTGTTAGTTAATCAGTTTTACTGGCTTTTCTTTTTAGCTTTTTGACTGTATTGGTGAGTTAAATATCCTAGACTTCTCTCATACTTTTTCACGACTCGGCATTTAGGGCCTCCCTGCATTGCGCTGTTGGCGCTGATACGCCGGAAAAAAAGCAAAGCGGTAAGGCATCGATTTGAATATAAAAGCTTACGCTTTTGACTAAGCTGGATTATTGTCGACACATCACTGCGTCTTGGTACAGCTAAACACTAGGGAGGGGTTTCGTGATTCAGAGTATATGATAGTTCAAATTGTGACTGTGACCGCCATCGCTCTTTTCTTTTTTGGTTACTTCTTCTTTTGAGCGAGCAAAAGAAAAAAGTGACGTACTAATGCTATGAAGTAATAAAAGAAGTACATATGTATATAAAGTTATACAAAGAAGCCTCAACCAAATGTATTTAAATTACAATTTTACAGACTTCTCTTTCCTTTTTTTTCCGCAAAAAAACGAAACCAAAAAAGTTTCCACCTTTAAAAAGTCTGAATATAGATGGATTTACATTATTAGGTTTTCTTGCTTGAGCTGTTGATATTTCAGAAATCTATGAGGGTCAT
>JAQIBF010000117.1 GCA_027859195.1 Helicobacteraceae bacterium | reverse complement strand
GTCTCTATCACTTTTGCACGTGTCCTAAATAAATATTTTCACTAGTTCTCGATTAAAAACAGTATCTCTGTTCTTAAAGTAAATCTAATTTTATAGGGGAAATCCCCCTTGACTATTCGGCTTGAGTAAGAACATTGCCTGTAAACTCGATATAAAGACTTTTCGCTTTTTCATCGACTTCCGACATACGCGTATAATCATTGGTCGCTAACTCGCGTTCCCAATCACCGCCTACTCTTTCGTCCAGCATAATCTCTAAAGCTGCCATTTTGTTGATAATACCGCTTATTTCATTTTTCACTAAGTTTTTATTTGCATTAAACACAATATCCATGAATTTCGATTTAGGTGAACCTAAAAAGACATCATCATCATCTTCAAAAAGTGCTGCGTATTTATTTTTGTCACTCATGTTATAGGTATCCCATATATAAAAATTTTGTGATTATACCACTTGCGGGCTTTAACCACTCATAACACTTTAGCTGGCAGGACTTTTGATCCGATAAATCACGGCGTAAAGGATTGGAACATAAATCAGATTTAAGACTGTCGCCCAAGTGATCCCGAAACCAAGAGCTACAGCCATAGGCTGCAAGATCTGTGCTTGGCCGGAGGCAAAGAAGATCAAGGTAGAGAGCCCAAGCACCGTTGTAATAGACGTTAACAGAATCGGTCGAAGGCGTGTTTTAGCCAGTCTTACCACCTCATCGAGATCTTTGGCTCTCTTGATAAAGCTCACCATGATCAGGCCGTCATTGACCACCACGCCGGCAAGACCGACGATACCTATCAACGAGGTCATACCGATATTCAGACCCATGATCATGTGACCGACATAGACACCCAATAGTACTAAAGGTATAGTACTCAAAACGATCAACGAATTTTTAAGCGAGTCAAAAAGCCAAACCAGTGTAATAAAGATCAGGAATATTGCCATTACAGCAGCCTGCCCCATCTCTCTCTGCGTCTTGGTATTCTCTTTCTCTTCACCCTTGACCTCAACGATAAAACCGTCATCGGCCAAACTGTCAACTGTCGGTCTTAACGCAGCCATCGCCTCTGAAGAGGTCATCTTTTCTTTATGTATGGAAGCAAATACGGAACGAATACGCTTGCCATCTTCTTTGATCGTGTTCACAAAGCCCTGCGTCAAGATAAAATCACAAACATCCTGAAGCGCAATATAATTGGTCGTTCCGGGAACCTGCACCTGCAGATCGTTCAGTGACGCGAGGGAATCTTTGTTGTTACCTTCGATCCTCACACGGACAAGACCGTTCTCATTAAACATCTTGCCATACTCGCCTTTGAGATAATACGCCCGCAACTCTTGCGTAATCAGCTGCTCGTTAAAGCCCAACTGTTGACCATAACTGTTAACACGCAACTTAAGCTCTTTTTCACCGATGTCAGCGTCGTCTGCAATGTTATGCAGGGCTTCGATCTCATGCATCTTCTTCTCGAGTCGTTTGACAGCAAGCACTAGTTCATCATCACTCTTGCCGCTGATCGCTATTTCAACGTCATGTGCAACAACACCCGTACCCTGTACATCCGTGTTCAGCTCTTCATAAACCAATTCGCCATCAACTTTTGCCTCCGTGTACGGCTTCATCAAGGTGACGATTTCATCTTTGATCGCATAGGCCGAACGTTCTCGAATGAGGAGATCCGGATCGTATTCAAGTGAGAAGTACGGATTGATGTATTTGTTAAAGACATTGTCTGGCGCACGTTCATGCAGCTCTATAAAAATATGAAAAAGGTTCTCGCCGATCTCGGCTTTATTTTTTGCATCGATTCTCAGGCCGATTACTGATGTCACTGATATATAATCATCATCCTTCAGTCTCTCAAGCAGCACTTTTTCTAACGTCGTGACCAATTTTTCCGTATTTTCAAGATCATTATTGATATTGACCTTGCCCGAAACGTAGACCTGGGTCACATCAAATTCCGGAAAAAGCTGGAACCTCGAGGTATTGATCATATAGGCCGTTGCCAACAATATTGTTGTGACGATCAGTGCAAGCGACAGAATCTTTTTCTTAAGCAGCCGCCTTAACACCCTGTCATAGAAACCGTACATTGTCTCCCATATGCCATGCGTCATATGACCCTCTTTACGCAGACGTAGAAGTTCATAGGAGTGCAGCGGCAAGAAGTAAAAAGCCTCAAACAGCGAACTGATGAGCAAAACAGAGATCATGATCGGCAAGATCTTGATAAAAGCGCCCATCTCGCCGCTGATCAACAACATCGGTAAAAAAGCAAAGATCGTTGTCAGGGTTGCTGTCAAAACAGCCGGAAACATCTCCATGGTACCGACAATGGCTGCTTCACGAGGCTCCATCCCCTCTTCAAGATGACGATAGATGTTCTCGGCGACAACGATCGCCTCATCAACCAACATCCCCAGTGCGATCAAAGCGCCAAGCAGAGAGAGCATGTTCAAACTGTAACCTGCGGACTCTGAGACAATGAGTCCTATCATAAAGGAGAGCGGTATCCCCATAGCCACGACCAGCGCAATACCGCGGTTGACAAAAATCAACATGGCCAAAAAGACCAGAATCAATCCAAACATGATATTGGCAAAGACCGTATTCAGACGATTTTTGATCCATACAGAGGTGTCAGTGTAGACATCAAATGCAAGGTGAGGGTACCTCGTTTTATACTCCGCCAAAACAAGCCGTATCTCTTTTGCAAGTGCAATCGCATTGCCTGACTTGGACTTGGTAATATTGACAGATATATTTCGTACACCGTTATAGTGGGAGATCTCATTCTCATCGCCCAGTTCAAATGAGATATCAGCGACATCGCCCAAACGGACATGTTCGCCCCCTACATTAATAATCGAATCTTCCAGGCTCGCTTGATCTTTTTCACCGTTATAGGTTGAGATATAGAGGTGTTCACCGCGCTCTTTGATGGTACCGATAGGAAAAATAGAACTGAGGTTTTGCATGGCCGCCACAACACTGTTTATCTCTAAACCAAAGGCACGGATTTTCGCTTCATTGAGCCGTAGGACCAACTCTTCGTCTGAATCTCCCCTAATCGAGATCTCGCTCAGGTCCTTAAACTGCGACAGTGAACTTTTTAACTCCTCGGCCCGGGCCAGAAGCTCTCTGGTAGGCACTTCTCCTGCAATAGCGATCAGGACCAAGGGTATTGTCTCGACGTGTATCTTGGCAATAGGCTCGTTCATATCGGCAGGAAGGTCCCGCTTGGTCTGGGCGATGATGTCTTTTACATCCTGCAGGACCTGGATGTTGTCTGAACCCGGTTTGATGTCTGCCAAAATCGAAAATGAACCATTTCTGATGTTAGTCTTGACCGTATCGAGTTCATTGATATTTTGCAGATCATCTTCGATTGTCGATACGACCATCTTGTCAAGCACATTGGCTGATGTGCCGACATAACCGCCATTAATAGAGATCTTGTCCATCTGTATCGGCGGAAAGATCTCTTTGGGTATGTTGATATAGGCAAAGATAGAGAGCAGTAAGATAAACAACAAAAAGATGTGATTTAAGAGAGGTTTATCTATTGAAAATTCTATTATACGACGGATCATGTTTTACGCTCAATCATCAAACATAGTGTCAAGGACCTGGTGTTTAAAACGGATCGACTCGACCTTTGTCTTTAAAATACGGTTTTCTTCTCTCAAGACATTGTACTCCCCGGTCAGCACTGCAATGTCCCGACTTTTATAATAGACTTGTGACTGCAGATAGATCTTGGGAAAGAGGAGCAGCCAGGCAATAGCGAGAACGAGCAGAGTCATAAACAGAAACCGCCACCCCATCTTGTTCTCTTCACTCTGAAGCTCTTTAACTTCATTGAGTATCAGATCTTTTTCGTTCATCACCTTCTCATC
>JAQIBF010000102.1 GCA_027859195.1 Helicobacteraceae bacterium | reverse complement strand
GGGTATAAGTTCGCGCTTCCTCATTGTCTTCGACATAGAGCAGACGCAACTTTTTGCTGTACGTTAACAGATCATTTATGATTGTATACAATGTTTGTTCTCCAAATAGATGGGATCTATAAAATCACCTCACCGCTCTAGTGCTCCAAATTACGATCAACACTAGCTGAAACCTATTTAACACACAGCTTGCGTTACAAAGATAAATAGTAAATTCTTATACAATAGATTTATAGTATATCATATAAGATAATAAATACAAGATTGCTATTTTTTAACATAATGATAAGAAATAACAGTTGTTTACAAATCTCTATGTTATCTATTATTTGTGCACTTTTATTAGTGTAGGACGGATTTTGGCCTTATGCTGTTACTTGTATATTACTAAGTAACGCTACATTATTACCCGGGTTATTTGTAAAAGAGTGACGGACTCTGTTACAATAGTATATGATTAAAAAAATACTTTTCTCGATTTTATGTCTTGTTTTTATCGGGTTGTCTCTTTCTGAGACTCTTGACACTAAGAGTTCTGAGCAGCTTGACGCTGCATTGGTGCGTTCATTGTCAACCTTTGCCGTTGCGCGAGGTCTCAACGGACTGGTCTCTATAGTGCAGGGAACGGAAGTCAATATCACTCCTGCCGGTGTGGGTGCCACCTTCGCACCCGGTCAACTGCTGGATCCTGTAAATGATATGGTGGAACGTTTTTCATGGGTGATGTTGATGAGCTCTGTCTCTATCGGTGTCCAAGAGGTCATGCTTCATCTCGGAAAGACAACACTGTTCAAAGTCATGTTCATGCTCATAACCCTTATCTTTTTACTACAACTGTGGTTGCCCAAGTCAGGGTTGCCTTGGCGTGTCGAGTCGAGTTTTAAAGTCGTGGTCGTTTTAGCTGTCTTACGATTTAGTGTACCGATGCTGGTGATGATGAACGAGGCGGTATATGCACATGTGTTAGCGTCTGAGTATGAACAGTCATTTACGGAAGTCTCAAAGACTTCTGATGAGGTTAAGGTGATGATAGAAGAGGGAGAGATCAAACAAGCGCATGTGGAAGAGAACACCTCTTTTCTTGATACGTTTAATATCTCGCAAAAATATGAAAATTATAAAATCGAACTCAAAAAAAGTGTAGAACGGTTTATTCAAAAATTTGATGATGCGATGGAGAGTATTATCCGTTTGATCACTGTTTTTATTATTAACAGTATTATTCTCCCCCTGGCAGCTCTTTGGCTGTTTATCTATGGTTTAGGCGCTTTTTTACGAAAAGATTTTGTGTTAGAAGTATGATTAGCACTCAACTAGATATAATTTGCCATTACCTATAAAAAGAGTCTGATGCTAACTGTTTTAAAAAAGCTGCGATACATTATCCTGATGTTGTTACTGATATCGCTTATCTCTTTTCTCGCTATTCATGCAGCACCCAACAGCTTCTTTGGAGCAGGGGAGCTGAACCCCAATATGACTGACGAAGCGATTGCGCAGCTTAAAGCCGTTTATGGGCTTGACAAACCGCTTCACAGACAATATATTGACTGGGTCTTCAATCTGATGCAGCTCAATTTCGGTATCTCTTTTGTGACAGGTGCTGATGTCAGCAGTGAGATCGCCAAACGTTTGCCAATTACACTGCTTATAAATATTTTTTCTATGGTTTTTGTTTTTGTTATCTCTATCTATCTAGGTGTCAAGGCAGCACTCTCTCATGGCTCTTGGCTTGACTACAGTATCCGTCAACTCTCCTTAGTCTCTTTTGCGATGCCTTCGTTCTACCTTGCGTTGCTGTTGATGCTTTTTTTTAGTGTTGAGTTGGAGATCTTGCCGATCGCCGGACTCCACTCTGTTGACGCCAAAGAGGGCTTTGCCTATTACACAGATATGGCATGGCACCTTCTCCTGCCCGTCGGTGTTATGGTCTTTGTGAGTTTAGGTTCGATGATCGTCTATATCCGCTCGTTGACGCTTGAGATACTTAAAAGTGATTACTACTATTTTGCCCGTTCTCGTGGACTGAGCGACACGCTTCTACTGCGCCGTTATATACTTAGAAACCTTATTCCGCCTGTTGTAACACTTCTTGGACTTTCTTTGCCTGGACTTATCGGCGGCAGTGTGATCTTGGAGACGATTTTTAGTATTGAGGGGATGGGCCAGCTTTTTTACCTGAGTGCTTTGAGCCGGGATTATCCGGTCATAATGGGGATCTTGATCATCACGGCATTTCTGACGCTGCTGGGTAATATATTGGCAGATATGCTGTTGTTGAAGTTAAACCCTTATGCGAAGAGCGGTGTGTAAAAGAGTTTTATAGGGTAAGTGTGGTTTCTGTAGATAAACTGTCTGTTGCAGAGAGTTGAGTGTTAACGCAGGCCAAAGAGGCAAAAGCTCTTTAGCGTTCTTACATTGGCAGCGGCCTAACCGAAGAGTGCTTCAAGAGAAGAGAGATCATCTTTTTTCTCTTCAATTCTAGTTGTTCCTTCTCCGCTCTCACTGCCGGCTTGTTCAACAAGCTCGATCGTGTAGCCTGTCAGCATAGAGGCAAGACGGATATTAATACCGCTTTTGCCAATTGCTTTTGATTTCTGGTCAGCCGGGAGGATGACGATCGCTTTTAGCGGATTATCTTCATTGTCCGCCTCGCCTTCAATTCTGACGGAATTGATGATCGCCGGGCTCATAGCACGTGCAATAAACAGTTCCGGTACACTTGTGTACTCGATACAGTCGATATTCTCGCCAAGAAGCTCTTCGCTAACGGCGTTGATACGCACCCCTTTTACACCAACTGTTGCACCAACAGGGTCAACTTGCGGGTGCATAGAGATAAGCGCTATCTTCGCACGCTCACCTGGGATACGTGCTGCTCTTTCGATCAATACGACCTCGTCAGCGATCTCAGGTACTTCCAGTTCCAAAAGACCTTCAAGAAATTTAGGAGATGTACGAGAAAGCTCGATCTGAATACCGTTTACTTTGTCAATGTTTACACGGCGGACAACAGCTCTGACGATGTCACCAACCTTGAACACTTCACCTTTAATACGGCTTTTCATTGGGAGTATAGCACGTACTTCGTCCATCTCGATGTAGGTCGTGTTCTTTTCATCAACACGCGTCACACGGCCATTTACGATCGTACCGATCTTCTCTTTATATTTGTTGTAAAGTTCATCTTCAACCAGGCGTTGAACATGGTACTCGATCTCACGGTAAAGGGTCATTGCCGCAGTACGGCCATGGCTTTCAATGTCATGTTCGATCTGAAACTCATCACCGATATCAACGTCGGGGTCACCTTCTTCACGGGCGCGTGTCAGAGAGATGAAACCTTGGTTGACGTCACCTGCTTCTGTGTATAGTTGGTCGTCGTCTTCGTCATCAACAACAGTGATAGTCTGATAAACACGAATACTTTTCGTCTCTTCATCGATCTCTGCGTCAAAGGTAAAGTCTTCATTGATAAGACGTTGAGCCGTTTTAATAAAAGCGTTTTTAAGAGCAACTTTGACACTTTCAGGACTTAATCCTTTTTCGTGTGCGAGTGCATCAATAATATCTAATACATTTTCCATAATTATCTCCATTAGTATTCAGCTAATTTGTTCCAAAAAAAGAGGTTTAGTGATTCGTTTCTAGGAAGGAGAGAATTATAGCATAAATTGATTTTACGTACATTAATCATA
>JAQIBF010000095.1 GCA_027859195.1 Helicobacteraceae bacterium | reverse complement strand
TTTATACATAAGTGTCCTTATCTTCCCGGATAATTCACTTATTCTATCGCAGCTAACCTCTTTACTGATTATCCGCTTGTTGAATTTTTATAGTGTTGCACTTTAAACTTGAATTGGAGTTTGAAGTTGTAGAAACAGTCTTGATAAAAGGCGAGACTAAAAACGTCAGAAGTGTATAAGATTAGTGTGTTAACATAGCAGACATAAACGGTCTCCCTGGTGTGTTGACCGTTTTTCTCTCCTTTATCTTCACTATAACTTTTTCCTTTGTATGTACTCGATGGTCTCATTATATATTATTCAACGTTTTATGCTTTCTTATTTTGGCAACCTAATAGGGATTTTGCGTATTAACTTACCGTCAAATGATATTGAGGCGAATTTGGCTGGCAATCAAGAGGCAAACTTTTTGTAAACATAATGAGAGGGATAATGGTTAGTGATTCTGTTGCCGAGCGGCAATATATTGATCTGCTTGTTGCTAAATCTGCCTGTTCGAAGCGGCTGGAGATGACTTTAACAGCTCTGCCGTTTAAACAGTGGCAAAGTTGTGAGGAAAAACGCAGTATTTGTCAGGACGATCAAAAGCGCATTTTTACTAAACTAGCGGGAATTCTCCGAGCTTATTAAACTAGGTTGTAACGCTTAATGATCTTTTTAACGCGGTTCTTGAGTTTGCGCAGGGCATCCGTTGCATCTTCACCATCGGCTGTCAGGTTTCCAAAGTCAACATCATCTTCAAACTGTACTTTAGCGATCCAGCCGATCTTAGAGTGGAATTTAACCCCTACAAAACGTACGGCACCAAAGTGCTCTTCACAAAGTTGGTAGATACGTAAAATTCGTTCCGAGTCTTTTTTTCTTGTGTCTGACATAATTGATCCTCAATTTATAGTGTAACAATTGTAACGAAGAGTGGATAACCGTATGGTTAAACGAAGCGTAATATGCGTGGTAGTCTACTCACCCTTAGCGTCATTTTTAACGACATAGATGATTCCTCCGAGGCCTATTACAACTACGATGATCAAAAAACCGACTTGAACCCAATCGAGTATGGTCATACTAAATCCTTCTTCTCATTCTCTTTTGTCTCTTTGAGCTGCCCACAGGCAGCACTTATATCGATCCCTTTTGAGTCGCGTATGGTACAGAGAAGTCCATGATTTACAAGGTATTCTTGAAATGCGACCATCGACTCACGGCTTGGACGCTGGTATTGGGTTCCTGGATAGGGGTTGAAGAAGATAAGGTTGACTTTTGCCTTAATACCGCTTAGCAGTTTCACCAGCTTTTTTGCAGAGACCAGATCATCGTTTTTATCTTTTATAACAAGGTACTCAAACATAACACGTTTGCGGGTGTCAATAGGAAAACGTTTGACAGCATCGATGATAGACTGGATGTTGTTAGCTTTATTCATTGGAATAAGTTCGGTTCGCAGCTTATCATCAACAGCATGAAGGCTAATCGCAATATGAACGCCTAAGTCAGACTCCCCCAGTTTGTCGATCTTTGAGCTAAGACCACTGGTAGAGACCGTCTGGCGCTTTCCAGAGATAGCAAGCCCGTCCTCTTCTTTAAAGATCTTAATAGCTTGTGTCAGGTTGTCCAGGTTGTCGAGAGGTTCGCCCATTCCCATGTAAACAATGTTGACACGACGGTTTGAAGCGTGGTCATTGTCTTTTTTAACGGCCAAGACCTGTGCAACGATCTCACCTGCGGTAAGGTCACGTGTGAAACCGCCTTTGGCAGTCAGACAGAAGCTGCACCCTACTTTGCAGCCGACCTGTGTTGAGACACAGACAGTATGTTTTGATTCGTGCAGAAGGTTGCCCTCTTCGTCATATTGGGCATCTTTCATCTGCAGCCACACGGTCTCCATTGTCTTGCCATCGGGAAGTTCAAAGAGGTACTTGATAGTGCCGTCACTTGACTCCTCTTTGTGGAGGATCTTAAGGGGGTTGAGAATGTACTTGTCAGCTAACTCTTCTCGCAGCGCTTTAGGGATGTTTTTCATCTCATCAAAACTGTCAACATAGCTGTTATAGATCCAGCCGTAGATCTGTTTGGCTCTGAAAGATGGCTTGACGAGGGCTTCGAGATCTTTTTTGGTGTAATCCAGGATGGTTGGTTTTGTTATTGACACGGTTGCCTCGTCATGTTTAGTTGTTTGCAATCATAGCGGAGGAGGGCTTTGGGGGGAATGAAAAATTTATAGTAAATTTTTGGGTGCTTTAATTCTTCCCATAACATCAGTCTATAACTTTTTTTGCCCGGTTTTTTATCTATGCAATATAAAACTTTCTTGACTTCCCTTTCCTTTTTTTCTCCGCAAAAAAACGAAACCAAAAAAGTTTCCACCTTTAAAAAGTCTGAATATAGATGGATTTACATTATTAGGTTTTCTTGCTTGAGCTGTTGATA
>JAQIBF010000178.1 GCA_027859195.1 Helicobacteraceae bacterium | reverse complement strand
TAAATTTAGCACTAACCGCACCAGACGTTTTTCTGTACGTTCCATCATTTTGTTGTTTAATATGATAACTTTGGTCCGTTGCAAAAAACGAATATAAAAGTGACGATACTTCTCTAACTTTGTCCAATAGAATTCCCTTGTTAATCATAAGCTATTAATATTGCATGGATTATATTACAAATCAATGTTAGAAACCTGATAATGACAATAATTAGTTAATTTAGTAAAGAAGAAAGAAGTATTATTAAAATACAAGTACACCTAAAGTACGGCCAAAAAGAACTATTTTTGAACAAATTAAAAAATATATAGAGTGGTGAAATCCCATATCTATGCTCTTTTCTGGTTTTTTATATGTAGTTTCATCATTGGGTTCTAGTGATAACTATAACTCCACCACCCGCTCAAACATCTCCTTAATCTCACTCTCATGCGAGATCAGAAAGATCTGTCGGTACTGCTCTTTGATGGTGTGGAAGGCTTCCATGATCTCTAAGCGGCGCTCTTCGTCCTGCGAGCCGAAGACCTCATCGAATGCTAGGAACCCTACACTGCTGCTGCCGTTTAACTCGGCGAGCGTCTTTGAGATGGCGATGCGGAGTACGAGGTTGGCGAGGTCGATCTCTCCGCCGCTGAAGCGTTCTATGCTGTGGCGCTGCCCTTCGTCGTAGATGAAGAAGTCGAACTCGTCGCTCACCTCGATGTGCTGATACCTACCCTTGGTGATGGTGCTGTACATCTCGCTGGCGAGCTGGCTGATGCGCGGGGCGATCTTGGCGTTGATCTTGTTCTTGAACTCCGCCATGAAAGACTTGAGCTTTTCGTAGTCGTTCTTGTCGTCGAGCTTGCTCTGCAGCTGAACGCGCTGTTTGGTGTCGGTGTCGATGCGGCTTTGCAGCGTCTTGATGTCGCCCTTGATGCTCTCTAGCACCTTCTCGCCCTCTCTGAGACTTTTGTTGATCGCCTCACGCTTGCCCTGCTCCTCTCCAAAAAGCTTACTCTTTGCCGCATGCAGCTTTTCGTCATAGGTGTGGCTCTTTATAAGCGCATCTTTTGCTTTTATCTCTGCGTCACTCAGCTTTATGAGCAGTTCCGTCTTCTTGACCTCATCTGTCAGTGCCGGGATCTCTTTAATAAGGCTCTCCGTCCCTATAAGCTCTCTGTACTTGTCTTCCATGCCTTTGAGTGACGTTTCCGCCTCTTTGTGTCCCTTTGCGTCATAGGACGTCTCTTTGAGTGCTTCCAGCTTCTCATTGTTTGCTTTGCCTTTGAGCGTGACACCAATGAACGCTTCGTTCTTTTTGGCCAGTGTCATTTCGTCTGAGGCAAGGATCTTGAGTGCGGTTGCTGTCTCGTTGATGGAGTTCTCTACTAATGCCTTCTCGTCTTTGAGCTTCTGTTTTGTAGTGACCAATACTGTAAGTTCATCCTGATACTTCTTTATCTGTTGGGAGTAGCTGCCGATTATCTCGTTTTGGAGCGCACTGATGACATTGTCGTATTCGTCTAACAGCGGCCTTGTACAGGTCGGGCAGGCAGACTCTCTACCAAGTTCCTGAATCTTTGTGACCCTCTTCTCTGTCTCCGCTACAACACCCTGCAGTTTCGCGATCTCTGCACGCAGACCCTGCTCCAGCGTTTCGTGCTTACCTAACTGCTCCTGCACGACACTGTGCTGTTCTTTCAGCGTCTTCTCTTTAGCTGTCAGTTCCGGTTTGCTCTTTACCTTCTCTTCCAACGCACTTATCTCGTCCTTGAACTCTTTATACTGCTCTCTAAGAACAACCTGTTCTTTCTCAAGCCCCTCTTTGACAAGACGCATCTCTTTCTGTGTCTGAAACACTTTGAGTCTCTCTTCGAGCGCTTTGTACTCTGCTATTAACGGTTTCTCTTTCTCATACTCTGTTGACAGTCCATTGAGCCTCTGCAGCTTTACCGTCGTGACACTCAGGTTCTGCGTCTGGTTGACCCTGTTATGTTGCAGCAGCGTCAGTTCGCTCTGCAGACGTGTGTACTCATCTTTGAGTTTTTGCAGGGCTTCAAGTTCTTTGGTCAATGCCGTCAGCTCTTTCTGCTTCGCCTCATACGACGCGGCTATAACAGCGACCTCTTCTGTTTTGTCATTAAAGCTCTTGGCAAGTGCACCCTGCTGCTCTGCGATCTCTTTTTTAGCCGACTCGGAGAGCAGGATCTCCTCAAAACTCTTAATAGCACGGTTCAGGTCCGTCAACTCGCCACGGATCTCCAGCTCTATCTTGTCTATCTTCTCCAGCCCCAGCAGTTTGCGGATAATCTTCTTGCGCTCCTCGTTTTTCAGACCGCTCAGCGCCGTCAACTCTTTCTGCGAAGCAAAGACCGTATGCATAAAAGCATCGCGGCTCATCCCCACAAGTTTGGAGACACTCTTCGTCACCTCTTTGACACCTTCACTCAGCAGGGCATCGTTGTCATGGTAAAGGGAGGCTTTGGCCACTTGCGACTTGCCTCTAAGTTCTCGCACCACTTTGTAGGTCTTGCCGTCTATCTCAAACTCCAGCGTGACACTGACATTCTCTTTCTCACCGGCCTTGGCATATTTGAGGTTCTCTTTCTGCCCTCTTACCTCGCCATAGAGTGCAAAGATAATACCGTCGAAGATCGTTGACTTGCCGCTGCCGTTTCGACCGATGATCCCCGTCAGCCCCTCTTCAAACGCTAGGGTGAAGTTCGCATATTTTTTGTAGTTCTCAAGATGTATGTTAGAGAGAGTCATCATCACCCTCCTCAAAACGTGCAAAGAGCGCTTTGGCCTTCGAGGTCAACCGTTCCTGCTCTTCTCTGTTCTCTACACTCTCCACGATGTGCGAAACAAAGTAAGTCTCCAAAGAGATGGATTCGATGTCATCATGTGTCCTGCTCCCCTCCGAAGCTTTGAACTCGCGCTTGACCTTGACATACATCGCTTTGTCAAAGATAGCGGCTATCTCTCTGTTGGTGATGTCGATAGAGGTCGATGTGGTCAGGTTGGTCAAGACCACCTCTACCAGGGCATCCTCTATCTCACTCAGGTCTAGTTCGGCGACTGCCTCTTCGAAACGCTCTGTGTCGATAGTGAAGATGCGTGACTTGCGGAGGGCTATGGTACGAAGTTCCATTGCGAGCTCATCGTCAAGGTCAAGCAGGACGTACCCTTTCTCTTCGCGCTTGTCACTGCTGCTTGTCCGTTCGGTTGAACCGGCATAGAAGACATTGTTGTGTTTGCCGACCGATCCGAAACCGTGCCAGTGCCCCAGCGCCACATAGTCCATCTTCGCAAACAGATACTCTTTCTCTTTGGGAAAGACCCATTCGCCGAACTCATGCATAAGGTAGTGGGCACCGACCGAACAGTGCATCATCAGGATGTTCTTCTTTTTGGTATCGATCTTTGCTTCGACGCGTTCCAGTTCGTCAGGAATGATCCGTTCATCATTGACATGCGGCAGTGCATGAAAGACAATATCGTCAAAGGCCACCGTCTCATACTTCTGTTCAAAGACAGCATGGACGTTATCGAGTGTTTTAAGTGCCTGCAATATAGGCGAAGAGGTCGAGGTGCGCGGGGTAGAGTGGTTGCCGGCAATGATGACGAAAGGGATCTTGACCTGCTCTATGCGTTTTAGCTGTGTCAGTGCAAAGGTAATGGCTCTGTTGGAAGGGCTTGCTCTGTGGAACAGGTCGCCCGTGTGGATGACGTAGTCGGGTCTTGTCTCGATGATGGCGTCGATGACCTGTCTGAATGCATCGTAAAAGTCGGATTCTCTCTGGTTGACGCCAGCTTCGTTGAGCACGTCAAGATCGTTAAAGCCGAGGTGGGTGTCGGAAAAATGGATGATTTTCAATGCGTACTCTTATTGCTTATTTGTCAACATAATCTATAAATGCCTATTATTTACAAATTCTACCCCAAAACAATAAAAGCTAACTTGTTCTGTTTAAAAACGGTCTCCAATGCCCCCCATCTGCTACAAGATGACCCTGTGGCAGGGATTCATTTTACGCTTCGTAACATCTCTCTGTTATTTGTTCAACTCATCTCTCATTCTATTATACTCTTGCTCATCGATCTCGCCGTTAGCATATTTCTCATCAAGTATATCTCTGGCTGACCGCCCTGCTTTTTGCTTGTTATTCATAAAAAAATAGACTATTGCTGCGATAAAAAGCAGCGGTATTAACCAGCCAAACCCCATTTCAAATCCCCATCCATTCATTCCGTATCCGTTCATGATAAACTCCTTTTACAACAGATCAACAGCCAAGCTACCGCTGTTGATTTTGCTATTAAAACCAAAATCGCAAACCTGCGATAAAACTTCCTTCATTTACATATTGGTAGTCTGATGTATTGCCAAAGCTCCTAGCGTACTGCACGCCGATGTAAGGAGCAAATTCACGGCGGACCTCATACCGCAGGCGCAGACCGAGATTGGCCGACGATAGCCCTGCTCCATATCCCATACTGGGGATATCCGCACTGTAGGCATTTATTTCAAAACGCGGCGTAAGGACAAGCCGCTGGGTCAGCAGTGCCTCGTACTCAACATCAAGGCTTGCAGCAACCGCCTTGTCACTTACTTTCAGACGTATTCTGGTGTCAATAGAATAGGGAGAAAGCCCCTGAAGGGCTACCACCGCCCAGCTTTTGCTTTCAGAACCTGCAGTGTCCGTCTCAACACCGACCTGTGCATCCCAAAACGGAGAGACGGCCCGACTGTACACCACTTCATTTTGGCTTTCGGTATCACCGTTTACGCTCTCTCCCTCACTGTAGAAGTAAAGCTTGTTCAGGTCATACCCCATGTAACCACGGCTATCCCAGGCCAGAGGGGAGTTATCTCTCGCCTGTACTTCCAGACGATCCATCATAAATGTCACACGCAACGGGTCATCCACCATCTCCGCCTGCAGCAGACTGCCGAGCAGAGCACAAAGCGGCACAACGATCAGAAACTTTTTCATCACACCACCTCCACTTTTCTAAACATACCCAGCATGTGGTAGAGCATGTGACAGTGGTAGGCCCATGCCCCTTTTGCATTGACAGTCACGCGGTAGCTTATCTTGCTGCCAGGCTGTACAAGAACAGTATGTTTGCGCACCAACCGCTCGTCATCCCCCGTTTCCAGATCGCTCCAAAGTCCATGCAGGTGCATCGGGTGGTTCATCATCGTGTCGTTGATAAAGGTAATGCGCAGCCTCTCTCCATAATAGAATTTCAATGGCAGAGAGTCGACATATTTTATGCCGTTGATCGACCACATATAGCGTTCCATATTACCCGTCAGGTGCAGAATGATCTCCCTATCCGGCAGAGGAGCAGACGCCGTCGAATAATAATTCCTCAAGTCGGCATAGGTCAACACCTTTCTCCCGTTATTACGAAGTCCTACCCCCGGGTCATCCAGACGGTAACGCGGATCTTTTGCGCGCATTGTCGTACCCACGCCCCATTTTATCGGCAGTTTTGTAATTGGTATCTCAGGTCGCTTAGTCATCGTCATTGCACTATGGTCCATATTCATGGCACCATGGTTCATCATCTCCATCTCCTTGCCGTCTCCCATCCCCATGTCCGCCATTGTCAACCGCTGCGGCAGATCCATCTGCGGGCGGATAGCTTTGGCATCCGACTGCATTGCCAGTGTGCCTGCCGCATATCCTGAGCGCTCGATACTTTGCGCAAAGATGCAGTACGCTTTCGCATCCGGCTCGACGATCACATCATAGACTTCCGCCACAGCGATGCGAAACTCATCCACCACTACCGGCTGGACAGGATTGCCGTCTGCCGCTACAATGGTCAATTTAAGACCAGGTATGCGCACGTCAAAGATTGTCATCGCCGACTCGTTGATGAAACGAAGCCGCACTCTGTCACCGCGTTTGAAAAGTGCCGTCCAATCCCGATCAGGCGACATGCCATTCATCAAATAGGTGTAGGTGTACGCTGTAATATCAGAGAGATCACGCTTACTCATTCGCATCTCATTCCACATTTTTCTGTCGCTGAACGCCTCTGCAAAACCTTTGGTTTTGACCTCTTCTAAAAAATCACCGACAGTACGCTGATTGAAGTTGTAGTAATCACTATGGATTTTTAGTTTTCGATAGAGGGATGCGGGTTTATCATCGCTCCAGTCAAAAAGCGAGACAACGTGGTCGCAGTCATAAATGAAGGGATCAGGCTCTTTCGGCTCGATGACGAGGGCTCCGTGAAGACCGCTTTGCTCCTGAAAGGCGGTGTGGGAGTGGTACCAGAAGGTTCCGCTTTGGTTGACTTGGAAGCGATAGACAAAGGTCTCTCCGGGATCGATCCCTTTGTAGCTGATCTCCGGAACGCCGTCCATCTGGTAGGGAAGGATGATACCGTGCCAGTGAATGGAACTGCTTACCGGCAGATTGTTGGTAACATGAATGGTCACCGTATCACCCTCTTTCCATTTCAAAGTCGGACCCGGAAGCATCCCGTTAACCGTCGTAGCGATCACGGGATCACCCGTAACGTTAACGACAGTCTCTTCAATGGTCAGATGAAACTCCGGACCTTCCAGCATCTCAGTAGGTTTGTATGTTCCAAACATCTTTTCGTCTGCAGCATTGAGTGTTGATGTCGCCAACAAAAGTGTTGATGCCGCCACACTTTGTAAAAAACTTCGTCTTCTTTTTGTCATATCAACTCCTCGACGTTTCATTATTATATAGCTGTTGTGTGAGGATCTTGTGAAGCAATAGTGCCCGTCAACGCATACAATACTATTGTACAGACAATACAGCAAACAGCTTTTGCCTCTATGACGGCATCAACGACATCGCTGAACGCCTTGTAAATGTCAGCTTCACGCTGGTTGATACCGGCTGCATCGTTATAGAGTCGCTTCTATACCAGACTTTGCCTAATCAACGATGGTCAGCTTAACGAAGGATTCGTTCCCCTCCGTATGAAAGGTGATCTTGGAGGTAACCGGGCTTTTTAACTGCGTAAGACCGCGCTGAACCGTGTTTAAAACATGAAAATAGGTGTTGTGGACCGGTACGCTGATGTAGGCGATCTTTTTGTGGCGCAGACGTTCGATGAACTTTGAGATGAGGTGGTAGTAGATGCTCTTGTTAATATAACGCTGCACCGTGTAGTCCTGCATCAAGATGAGGTTGCTCGCGAGCGCGTGGGAATCTATTTTGGTGAGAAAGAGAGAACGGCCGGCGCGATTAAGAGTATCGTCGACATAGATCCCGGCATCCCCTTTCGCTTCGTTGATGACCTCCGAGATCTCCGGACAACACTGCCTTATCATCTCGGCGATCTCGCTGGCTTTGACCATCCTCCCCTCTACCTCATAGACATAGACCTGCTCCTCCACATATTCGTGGTCGATTGCATTAATCAGCTGCACAAGCGCATGAAAATAGATGAACTTGTCGCTTTTTTCGGTGTCAAAAGAGACACCGCTTGTCGAGATAAGAGGTTTGGGTCCGACATATTTGATCTCCATCGATACTCCTCATCATCATATAGCTCTCCTCCAGATAATAGCATAAAAAAAGGTCCGGTAATGCCACAATATAGGCTATTGCACTATTGCCTTAGATAAAACCCAGAAATTGGAACAGAAAGAGCCATAAAATCGTACTGACACCGGCGATGGCAATAGAGAGCCCGCTCATCGCCCCTTCCAGGGTACCGTATTCGAATGCCCTGCCCGTACCGATGGCGTGGGCACTGGTACCGAGGGCGACCCCTTTGGCGATGGGCTCCGTTATTTTGAGCCTCTTAAAGACCCACTCCGCGACAATGGCACCGAAGGTCCCCGTGATAACGATAGAGACCACGGTAAGCCCTACCAGACCCTCTATCATCTCAGAAGCAGCGATACCTATAGGTGTGGTAATAGAGCGCGGCAGAAGCGATTTTAAAAGGGTCATGTCCAGTCCGGCCATAAGCGAAAAGAGATAGACCGAGACCAGCGCAGAAAGAGAGCCGAGAACAACGCCCAGAAAAATGGCAACTGCATGTTTTTTCAACTTCTCATGATGCTGATAAAGCGGCACTGCCAACACGACGGTAATAGGCCCCAGCATCTTGAGTATAAGGTCACCGCCAAGGGCGTAATGCGCATATGGAACACTAGAGATAAGCAGCAGACCAATAATAAGCAGCATGCTGAAAAGCATCGGGTTGAACAGTTTCCAGGCGATATTACGCTTAATATAGAGTCCAGACAGACCCGCGATCACAGTCAAGCCAAGACCAAAGAACGGTGTCACTAAAAAAGCTTCCATCATCACTTCTCTCTTTGAACAAGGTACTGCACGATATGGCCCGTAACCGCCATAACAAGCAGTGTCGAGATCAGTGTGATAAGCGTGATCTGCAGATAAAAACCGTCCATAAGCGTGTAACTGACCATGATGCTCACACCCGCAGGAATGAAAAAAAGCGGCATGTAGCCCAGTAAAAATGAGGAGATGAAACGGATGTCGTCAACCTTGATCCATTTTAGATGCAGTGCTGAGAGCAGAAGCAGCATACCGATGACACTGCCGGGAAAGGCGGTGTCGAGAAGATAGGCCACCCCTTCACCCATAAAGTAGATACCTAAAATAATAGTGATCTCTTTGAGCAGCGTAAAGAGAAGATAAGGGATGTTTTTTTTACGTGTGTCGATGACTAAGACCTCTGTGCATTTTTGTAATGCGATTATAGTCTTTAAGAGTTAAGAACTGACACTTTCACTGCTGTGAACACAGTTTTTACCGCTGTTTTTCGATTTGTAGAGAAAACTGTCAACCGCCGCGTAAAACGAATTAAAGTCCTGACCTTCGCTGAAACTCTCTGCTCCCAGACTGATCGTAATCGTTTCATGATCAATATAGACCTGTTCTTCAATATGCTTTCTGATCTTTTCAGCGACGAACAGGGCGCTCTCCCGATTGGTCTCAGGCAGGATCACGGCAAACTCTTCACCGCCTATTCGACATAAAATATCGCTTGTACGGAGGTGCTCTTGCACATCAATCGCCATCAATTTCAGAACATGGTCGCCTAAACTGTGGCCATAGGTGTCGTTGATATGTTTGAAATCGTCAATATCAAACATTATCATCGAGAACTCTTGTCCGTAACGTTCAAACAGATCGATCTGCGATGCGATCTTTTGATTAAAGTAGCGGCGGTTGGCACATTTTGTCAACTCATCTTGCGTTGTGATGTCATGGAGTCTGCGCACTTCGTCTTGCCAATTCGAAAAGATCAGGTTGTAACGCTTGACAAAAAAGCGGAATTCACTGAACAGGTACCCATCGACTTGGATCGGCTCCTCACGGTGCATCTGCTGCGTAATCATACTGATCTTCATTATAACGGACCTGTAGATCAATATAAATGTCAGCAGTGTAAAGATAAAGACAAAGGCGACAAAAAGATAGAGCAGATTTTTCAGCTCCGAATAGTCCTCCATGTAATAACTCTCATCAAAATGCATTTTGCCGATAACCATAAAGTCGTCCGCAGTTTTTTCAAAACTGCTCGTCGTTAACGCATAAACGATCTCTTCGTTATTAGTATCCACTACCGAGGTCATGTCGTTTTGTAAAAAGCGTAGTGCAATCGTCTCAACGGCGGTACTGTCTTGAGGTGTGGTCAGACCGAGGTCTTTAATGAGCATCGACGCATAAAAACTGTTTTTATCGATCTGGTTATTGACGGTTTTATTTTTTTGCTCATCAGTGTTGATATACTGAATATTATTGGCCGTCAAAATAAAGAGATCAAGGCGGACAAGAGAAGGGAAACGTTCTTTTAACTGCTCTTTGCGATAACCTACATACTCATCAAAAGGCAAGACGTGTTCGACTTTGATCCAATACCCTTTTGGACTTTTCAAGGTATAGCTTTGCGCGATATCTAATGTATATGCGTCAAAGACAGGTGCCGATATTTTGTAGACACCGTCCTCATCAGTCAGCCGGTCCAATATATGCGAATAATAGGGATACGCTTTAAAGTCGAGGCCGATCTTTCCCTTGTATGTGCTCTTTTCGACCACTTTGCGGTCATTAATAATACTGATCTCGTAATGCCCGTCATAAACATTGGCGTTGATCTCTCTTGCGATTGCGCTTAGATTGATCTCTCCATCTTCTTGCGATGCCGCTTTAGCGACTTTTTTAAGTTTGGCGACACTCATCTTCTCATACTGCGCGAACCGCTCAACCAATGTATCAAAGTCGCTTCGTTCGCGTTCGCGTAAGTCGGATGCAGCTCTGAGTATACTGTTTTCTATACTGGCGGAAATATTTTGCTGAAGTATCTTGTCGAAGTATGCAAAAAGTGCCAGCATCCCTATAAGAGAGATTAAAACTAACAGTATATTAAAGCGTTTTAATGACATATTTCTCTTTATTTATATTAATATACACATATCTAAACACATT
>JAQIBF010000179.1 GCA_027859195.1 Helicobacteraceae bacterium | reverse complement strand
CAGTAGGCCTAGAAAGATACTTGGATATAAAACACCTGCGGAAGTTTTCTTTGCTACAATTTCAGGAACTTATTCTGCAGCATGACTGTTGTTGCACTCTGTACTTGAATTGGCGAGGTCAATTTGTGGTCGGTTTACAGCATCGAAATACCTTTGCAGTGAAATGTCATATTCGTATTACAAGAAGCTTTTACAAAACGAAATGCAAAAGTGAACAAAATTGAGATTGTAAAATCACTCAAAACACCAAAAGAGGCTTTTGAAAAGCGGGGGGCTATGCTCGTGAAGGCTATGACCCTATCCGATTTAAAAGGTGAAGAAGAGGCATGCCAATCTTATGAGATATTCAAACGGACATTGAAAGAGAAGCTTGAAGAATCGATCAAAACAGCTCCAGGTAAGGATCAAAACCTCTCTGACATGATCTTTAAGATGATCCATCTTGAATAGTCTCAGCATACGTAGGTTTTCTCTGATCTTAATGAATATATAGCGATCAATCGAGAGGTTCAATTCAGCTTATTTTTTTTGATAGATCTGTATTCGCTCATTAAATAAGATATAGGATACTGTTCACAGCACTCTCAAAGCAATTCTTAAGTATAATCCAAAAAAAAAATTAAGAGGTATCTAATGAGTTCTAAGCGTGTTTTAGTCAAGTTCTCTGGTGAAGCTTTAGCCGGTGAGAACGGTCATGGTATTGATACTCAGATCTTAAAATATATTGCTAACGAGATCAAAACACTCGTTGACAACGGTATCGAAGTCGGTATCGTTATCGGTGGCGGTAATATTATTCGCGGTGTGACAGCTGCGAAAGATGGGATCATTCGTCGTACAGCCGGCGACTACATGGGTATGCTCGCAACAGTTATCAATGCGGTTGCAATGCAAGAAGCGTGTGAACATGCCGGTATGAAAGTGCGTGTTCAGACCGCTATCAAGATGGAACAGATTGCAGAGCCTTATATTCAGCGTCGTGCCGTACGCCACCTTGAAAAAGGTCGTGTAGTGATCTTTGCCGCGGGTACGGGTAACCCCTTTTTCACGACGGATACAGCAGCAACACTTCGTGCGGTCGAGATTGGTGCAGAGATTATTATCAAAGCAACTAAAGTAGATGGTGTTTATGATAGAGACCCTAATAAGTTCGATGATGCGGTCAAGCTTGACACCATCACCTACGATCAGGCGATGACAGCGCACATCAATGTCATGGATGATACCTCTATTGCATTGGCAAAAGATAACTCTTTACCGATTGTCGTGTGTGATATGTTTAAAGAAAACAATCTATTGGAGATCATCAATGGTGATCTTACAAATTGTTCAATTGTAAAATAAGGAATAAAAATGAGAACAGAAGAATTAACAGCAAAAGCACTTCAAACGGCTAATATCGATCCATACCAATTGGCAATCGCAGTAGCACAACGTTCAGCAGATCTATTGAATGGTGCAAAGAGCAAACTAAATGTCGATCTTAAAACAATGAAAGCAGCTGACCTGGCTTTAATGGAGATCGCTGAAGGTGTTGTCACCATCAAAGGTTTTGTCACTAACGACTAATTTTATGAGGTGCTTCACCTCATTTTAACACTTTCCCACTGCCTCCCATCCACTTTATTGATTTTAGCTTTTAATTGTTGTCCTTCATGAAATTTATTAATTTTGCCCTGCTATAATTCACATGATTAATGCCTAAGGATTTTAATGGATAATGTCTATATCGCTGCTATTCAGAAGGTTTCAAATGTAGAAGAAGCCACGGCACTTTTACATAAAGAAATGTCTTTAAACGAGACGATTGCTGATGCCTTGGAATTTTCAACTGATGCACATAAATTGCAGGTTAGAAAAAGTGGTGAGCCTTACATAATTCATCCGATTTTGGTTGCCGCTATTGTCGCTAAGATCACCGCAGATGAGGCGATGGTCATCGCCGCACTCCTTCATGATGTCGTTGAAGATACACCCGTCACTATTGAAGAAGTCAGAGTGCGTTATGGTGATGATGTCGCACATCTGGTTGGCGGATTGACAAAGATCGATTCACTGCGCGATGCCAATCTTGTCAGTTCATCTTCCGATGAGAAACTTATCGTCTCAGCACTTTCATTTAGAAAGATGCTGTTGGCGTCTATAGAAGATGTCCGTGTTTTAGTTGTCAAGCTTTGTGACCGTCTGCACAATATGTTGACACTAGCGGCACTTCCTCCGCATAAACAAGCGCGGATTGCAGAAGAGACCTTGGTTGTCTACGCCCCAGTGGCACATCGTTTGGGCATCTCTTTTGTGAAAAATCTCTTAGAAGACCTTAGTTTTAAATATGTTTTTCCAAATGAAGAACGCGACATTGACAAGTACTTAAGTGAGAATTATCATGCTATCGAGTTGAAACTCAATGCTTTTCAGCAAGAGATGACCAAGCTTATCTTGCAAAATGGCTTTATGCGCGAAGACTTTCAGATAAAAAGCCGGGTTAAACACCACTACTCTATTTACTTGAAACTGCAACGCAAGGGAATCGGCATTGATGAGATCCTTGACCTATTGGCCGTACGTGTTATCGTAAAGAATCCGGTGGATTGTTACAAGATCTTAGGATTGGTGCACTTGCATTTTCAACCGCTATCATCACGTTTTAAAGATTATATTGCTATTGCCAAAGAGAATGGATACCAGACTATTCACACGACTATTTTTCATAACAGCGCTATTTTGGAAGTACAGGTAAGAACCTTTGAGATGAACCGTACTGCAGAGCTTGGGGTTGCAGCGCACTGGAAATATAAAAGCGGCGGTAACAGTATCAACCTTGATTGGCTTAACAACCTGCAGTACCAGGATGAGTCGGCTGAAGATTTTTATGAGATGATAAAAAATGATCTCTATTCAGAAGATATCACTGTCTTTTCTCCAAAAGGAAAACCGTTCACGCTGCCTCGAGGTGCTGTTGCGCTTGACTTCGCCTATGCCATCCACTCAGAGATCGGGGATTGTGCAGAGTACTGTCTGATCAATAAAGAGCGGAGTTCGCTCTTAAGTGAACTGCACAACGGCGATATTGTCAGTATTCAGACGGCAGAAGAGAAGATAACGCGCTGTTCATGGTTGGATGCTGTTCAGACCACGCGTGCAAAAAGTAATATTCGTGCCATCTGTAATCAGCGTATACGTGCTATTGATAGTAAAAGCGGTTTGATGATCTTAGTCGGCATCCTTGACCTTAAGGTCTCAAGGCTTAAAGAGTGGTGCCATAATAATGGTAATTCAGACAACCGTGTCCGTTTAGCACGGGATATCGATTATCTTAAAGAGGTCGTTAACAGCTACATTCATGACATCCAGACGACGGGGCGGTTTACACGCTTTTTAACCTCCCACCGTTTTAAACTCAAAGAGTACCACTTCGGTTCACTTGAGGTCTTTGCTAACCAAACGATATCCGACGTGGTCTTTGACTACTGTTGTCACCCAAAAACAGGGGATGAGATAGTCGCATTCAAGCAGGACTCAAAAGCACATGTTCACCACAAGATGTGTAAACATGCAGCTAAGTTGATGGAAAAAGAGACCAAGATGCTTTTTGTGCGTTGGCGAAAAGAGCGTATCTTCAATTATCGCATGATTATCAGCATGCATAATGCGAAGGGTGCGTTAGCCGGTTTTTTAACCTATCTTGCGAAATTAAATATAGAAATTAACAGTATTGAACTGGGCAAAGAAAAAGAAGAACATATTCGTTATTGTGAGCTCGAATTTCAGTCTTCGGAAGGCGATATTAACCGTCTGCGCGCTAAAATAGAGCAAAAGATTAAAGTCATACAGTTCTTCCGTACAGATGATGCATATCGAAGTAAATAGAGACGTAAAAGAGATAGGATAGAGATGATTCAAGAAGCACTACAAGAGATACAACGCGGCAGCGCTGAGATTATTGATAATGAGCGTATAGAGAAACTGCTAAAAGCTTATTTTGAAGAAGGCAAGAGCTATACGGTCAAGGCGGGCTTTGACCCCACCGCACCAGACCTCCATTTAGGACATACAGTTTTGCTCCACAAGCTGGCAACATTTCAAAAGTATGGTGCATATATTCAATTCCTTATTGGTGACTTCACGGCACAGATCGGTGATCCAACCGGGAAAAG
Organism: Helicobacteraceae bacterium; assembly: GCA_027859195.1. Classification (GTDB taxonomy): domain Bacteria; phylum Campylobacterota; class Campylobacteria; order Campylobacterales; family Sulfurimonadaceae; genus Sulfonitrofixus. Next base: position 4,234 of record JAQIBF010000179.1, on the reverse strand, counting down.
TGAAACGCGAAAAAAACTGTTGCCGGCCGATATCGCAAAGAATGCAGAATCGTATAAAGAACAGGTCTTTAAAATCCTCGACCCAGAGAAAACAGAAGTGGTTTTTAACTCTGAGTGGATAAATCCACTGGGTGCAAGCGGTATGTTAGAGTTGACGACAACCTTCAATGTTGCCCGTATGCTCGAACGTGATGACTTTGAGAAACGCTATAAAGGCGGTATCTCTATCTCTATAAGCGAGTTCATCTACCCTCTATTGCAAGGGTATGACAGTGTCCACCTTAACAGTGACATCGAGATCGGTGGTACAGATCAGAAGTTCAATCTGTTGATGGGACGTCATCTTCAACGCGCTTATGAGACGGGGAAAGAGCAGGCAGTTTTAATGATGCCGATCCTTGAAGGACTTGACGGTATTCAAAAAATGAGCAAAAGTCTTGGCAACTATATCGGTGTCGAAGATGCACCTAACGACATGTTTGGCAAGGTCTTAAGTATCTCTGATGAATTGATGTGGCGTTACTATGAGCTGTTAAGTGCCAAAAGCATTAAAGAGATCGAAGTGATTAAAGCAGGTGTAGCTGATGGTTCACTGCACCCTAAAAAAGTCAAAGAGGATCTGGCGCAAGAGATCACTGCCCGTTTCCACTCGCAAGAGGCCGCCGCAGAGGCCAAAGCCGAATTCAATAATGTGCATGCAAAAAGTCAGATTCCGACTGATATGGATGACTTTGAGCTGGACGGACCGCTTTGGATTGCCAAAGCTTTACAAGAATGTAAACTTGAACCGTCAACCTCACAAGCCCGACGTGACATTAAGCAAGGTGCTGTTAAAATTGACCAAGTAAAAGTATTGGACGAGCAGTTACAACTTGAGAGTGGTGCGTATGTACTTCAAGTGGGTAAACGAAAATTTGCTCGATTAAAGGTAAAATAATGGCATTTGCACCGTTGAAAATTGGAAAACACACCATTGAAAAGCCTATTTTTCAAGGTGGCATGGGTGTTGGTATCAGCTGGGATCAATTGGCTGGAAATGTTTCTAAAGAGGGTGGTCTCGGTATTGTAAGCAGCGTTGGAACAGGTTATTTCAATCATAAAGAATTTTCACAAAAACTTGTTGCTGACCGACCTTTGGATGTTGCTAATTTCTACTCTCGAAAGGGACTGGAAGCTATCTATTCGAGCGCACGTAAAATCTGTGGCGACAAGCCTCTTGGTGTCAATATTCTTTATGCGATCAATGATTACGGTCGTGTTGTCCGTGATGCGTGTGAGATTGGTTTTGATATCATTATAACGGGTGCGGGACTACCGACAAATATGCCGGAATTTACAGAAGGTTATCCTGATGTTGCGCTTGTGCCGATCGTCTCATCGCCAAAAGCCCTTAAGATTATTGCTAAACGTTGGCAGAAACGTTATAACCGTCTTCCTGATGCCGTCGTGCTAGAAGGTCCTAAAAGCGGTGGTCACCAAGGCTTTACCTATGCGCAGTGTGCGATGGAAGAGAACCAGCTTGAGAACCTTGTCGAACCTGTTGTAGCCGAAGCCAAAGAGTGGGGTGGAATCCCGGTAATTGCTGCCGGCGGAGTATGGGACAAAAATGACATTGATCAGATGATGGCACTTGGTGCATCCGGTGTTCAGATGGGTACGCGTTTTATCGGTACACATGAGTGTGATGCCCATGCCAACTTTAAAGAGGTTCTTATTGCTGCCAAAGAAGAGGACATTATTTTAATGGGTTCACCGGTAGGCTATCCAGCTCGCGGTGTCCGAACAAATCTTACCGCTCTTGTTGAAACACGTACCGGTCCGGACATTAAATGTATCTCTAACTGTGTTGCTCCTTGTAACCGCGGGGTAGAAGCAAAAGAGGTAGGTTTTTGTATTGCTGACCGTTTGAGCGATGCTTATGAAGGGAACAAGGAATTTGGGCTTTTCTTTTCAGGAACGAATGGTTATCGTCTGAAAGAACTTATTTCAGTCAAAGAGCTTATGGTAAAACTTACAGAAGGTGAATAACGCATAATGCTGCGTCCTTTCCTTCTTCTCCTTCTACTATCGACACTTTTATTTAGTGCATCTGTTCAATATGAGCTTGATGGTGCTAAAAAAAATCTCTACTCTTCTTCTAAAGAGAAACAGTTCAAAGCCTATGACACGTACAAACGGCATTACCTTAAAGCACTGATCAATGGTGATGTCAAAACGCAGAAACGCTGTCTTGACGGGATTTGTATTGCGGGAAATAAACTGCGTATCGATGTCAGTGACTATAAGAAAAAGCTTTCTGAAATAGAGTTGAAAAATAGATCACAACAGAATGCAATTAATGACAGTACAAAGGCCTCTGCTACTAAAACAGAAAAGATCAAACCTAGCAGACAAGAAGAAGCGAAAAAGATCAAAATACGTTCCCAGCATGCATTTCGAAGTTTTACATGGGAAGGGAACGCTTTGGTGCTTGAGTTTGATTTTGACCTTGAAAATAAAGATATTAATTATTTTAAATTAAGACCAGAAGGTAAAAAAGGGTATCGATATATCTTTGATATTAATGCCATTATTTATGAAAAGCCTGTTATAAAACATAAAGAGATCAAACGCATTAGTGTCTCACAATATAGACGTGACAAGATTCGTATTGTTATAGAAAGCACAAAAAAGTTGAGTCCACGGTTCAAACGCAATGGAAAATCTTTTGTAATTACGTTGGGTGTCTCTAAAGTGCACGCCCCAAAGGCCAATCAGATGCCGCGTGTGACAAAGAAAAATAAGCTTATCGTGATTGACCCTGGTCATGGCGGGAGAGATGGCGGGGCAGTCGGTTTTAACAAATACTTGGAAAAAGATATCGTATTGCAGATCTCAAATCGTTTAGCAAAACTTTTGCGCGACGAAGGGTACAACGTTATGATGACGCGCGACAGAGACAAAACACTCTCTTTGAAATGGCGTACGAAATTTACCCGTAAGAACAAGCCCGATCTTTTTCTCTCTATTCATGCGAATGCCGTACCAAAAAGGAATGCGCATAGGGCTAACGGTATTGAAATGTATTATCTGGATCCCAAAAAAGGATCTAAACGTTCAAGCCGATTGGAGCGTAAGGAGAATGCGGCTGATTATACGGCAATGGATAAAAGTATCAGTCAACTCTTTAGCGCAACACAGAGTCGGGCTAAAGTTCTTGAATCCAATTTCCTGGCAATTGATTTAGGTCAAAACGTGGTAAGCCGTCTGCGGGATAAAAATTATACAGTCAAAGATGCAAAAGTTGCAGGGGGGAATTTTTGGGTTCTTGTCGGTGCGACATCTGCCGCAGTCCTTGTAGAGGTCGGTTTTGTCTCACACCCAAAAGAGGCGAAGATGCTTGTAGATAAACGTTATCAACAAGTACTTGTAGAAGGATTGGCAGATGGAGTTGAACAGTATTTTATGAATAAAGAACGGCGCTAACAAGAGCCCGGTTTTTCTTCGGTCAACGCTGACCTTTTTTACTTTTTTATTATCAAGATATAGAGTGCTTGGGGTGATATTGTAAAAATACAGTGAACGGTGAGAACTCTCTCTTATTCAAATAAAACACGAAGTCCTTCGATATTCGTAACTTCATAACCGTGACTGCCTTTTTCAAGTAGACCCAAAATAGAGAACTTCTTAAGTGTACGCGAAAGTGTTTCGGGTGTCATGTGCAGATCTGCAGCAATTTGATAGTTCTTCAGTTCATCCAAAATCGCTTTATTCTCATATAGATATTTTGCAAGCCTAGCTGTAGTGTCCAGAACAATATTAAGATCGATGACTTCTTCTAACTTTTTAATTTTTCTAGAAAGAGATTTTATAATGGCACCTGAAAGCACAGGATTGCTCATAAATCGCTCCTCGAAGCGTTTGAAATCAATCAGGATCACGGTTCCATCTGTCTCAAATGAGGCCGATGCGGGGAAAGGTATATTTTCGAATGTTGCCATTTCAGCCACAAGGGATGTCGCACGGAAGCGTCGTATGATGACTTCATTGTTTTTTAGATCAGTTTTGTAAACCTTTACGACGCCTTCTACTAATAAAATCAGTGAAGGAGAATCCTCTTTTTCATAAAAAAGAATATTGTCTTTTTTATAAGTGACTTTTTTTGAAATACTTTCAAGCTCTTTGCAATCTTCATCGTTCAGGTTTTCAAATAAATAACATTCTCTTTGATTAAACATGGTTTCTCTTTATATAT
>JAQIBF010000130.1 GCA_027859195.1 Helicobacteraceae bacterium | reverse complement strand
CTCGTCCAATATGCTAATCCTAACTCGTTCTACCGTTTGATAATAGTACCACCTGAGTGGTTATTTGTAGTATACGAGCTCTCGTGACGGCTTCGCGGTCGGTGGCTACCGACTGCTTTTCTTTCAGTCGTTCCTTCGCTAAAAATCCCTAACTCGGCTACGCCTCAGACAAAGTGATTTTTTTCACGCTCATTCACTCCTTCCAGTCAACGCTGCAGATGCCACGAAAAGAGACAAGCGGTAACGTATTTATTAATGTGAAAGCTAGCACTTTCATCCCTATTTGAACAAACTCTCAGCACTGACAACTTGAGCCGTATAAATATTAAGGGCAATATTTTAGCTGCTGTAGAGATAATGTATCAACGTCAGGGCAACAGCGTCTTTCTCTTTTTCCTCAAGGTTTGCTCTTTGGCAAGGCAAAGAGAAAAAGTTGAATCTATCACTATTTCAAACGCTTGGAAGTATGAAATGTAAAAATGTGTTTTCCCACACTAAAGAAAATAAATAAATCCTATTATTTCCATAAAATTACTCTTTATCCAACCAGGAGAATATTAAATTTATTTGAAAGAAAAATCCATCCCGAAATTTAACAAAAAATATAGCTAAAATTGCCTATAATAGGCGAATTTTTTATCTCTAGCTACTAGAGAATCGGTCAATTTTGATTGTATTATATTTTTTGAGGAGTCGCTATGCAGATGAGCGGAGCGCAGATGATCATCGAGGCATTAATTGCCGAAGATGTTAACACCGTTTTTGGATACCCTGGTGGGGCCATTATGAACGTTTATGACGAGATCTACAAACAAAATGGTTTTGAGCATATCTTAGCCCGTCATGAACAAGCAGCTATACACGCAGCAGAGGGCTATTCAAAGGTCACAGGTAAAGTCGGAGTTGCGATGATCACATCCGGACCTGGTTTTACGAATGCTGTCACCGGACTTGCCGACGCATATATGGACTCGATTCCCATGGTCGTCATTAGCGGACAAGTACCTATGAGTCTAATCGGTACGGATGCTTTTCAAGAGATTGATGCAGTCGGTATCAGCCGCTCTTGTACCAAACATAATTATCTTGTAACCGATGCTAAAGATCTTCCTCGTATCTTAAAAGAGGCATTCTACATTGCTGCTTCGGGACGCCCGGGTCCGGTGCATGTCGACGTTCCTAAGGATGTTACTGCACAGATCGAGGAGTTTGTTTATCCAGAGAGTGTCGATATTCCAACCTATAAGCCGCATACTAAGGGTAATAAACGTCAGATTAGAAAAGCTGTTGATGCGATCGCTGCAGCAAAACGTCCGCTTTTCTACCTTGGGGGTGGTATTATCAACGCCAATGCGGCTATGGAAGTACGTGAATTTGTAAAGATGACAGGTATCCCTGCGGTTGAGACTTTTATGGCTCGCGGTACATTACGTTACGATGATCCTCTTCTTATCTCTATGCTTGGTATGCACGGTTCATACGCAGCTAATATGGCGATGAGTGAGACAGACCTTGTTATCGGTCTTGGTGCGCGTTTTGATGACCGTGTAACTGGTAAATTGTCTGAGTTCGCAAAACATGCAGGCGTTATCCATGTTGATATAGATCCGGCAAGTATCTCTAAATTGGTCAATGCAGACTATCCGATTGTTGGTGATGTCAAAGGTGTAGTTGAAGAGATGATCGAATTGGCTAAAGAGAGTGTTGATCCAGAGCGTTACACGCCGTGGGTGGAAACTGTTGACCATTTTGATAAACTTCATCCACTTCGATATAACGAAGATACAGCTAACATCAAACCTCAGTGGGTCATTGAACGTGTAGGTCAACTCCTGGGTGATGATGCAAATATCTCGACGGATGTTGGACAGCACCAGATGTGGGCAGCACAGTTCTATCCGTTCACACGTCCACGCCAATGGATCAGTTCGGGCGGACTCGGCACGATGGGCTTCGGTTTTCCGGCAGCAATCGGTGTTAAGCGCGGCGCGATGGACAAGATAAGCATTAACTTTACGGGCGATGGTTCTATTTTGATGAACATTCAGGAGCTGATGACAGCTGTTGAGAAAAAACTGCCGGTCATTAACATTATTTTGAACAATAACTACCTTGGTATGGTCCGTCAGTGGCAGACCCTCTTTTATGACAAACGTCATGCTGAAACAGATCTCTCTGTCCAACCTGATTTTGTTATGTTGGCACAGAGCTTTGGCGGGGTGGGCTATGTTGTCCGTACTAAAGAAGAGTTTGATGCGGCTTTAAAAGATGCTATTGAGAAGAATGTCGTTGCCTTGATCGATGTTAAAGTCGAGCGTTTAGAAAATGTTTTACCAATGGTTCCGTCAGGCGGGTCTCTGTTCAACATGATGTTATTAGAAAACAAGAAGGAGTCATAATGCAAGATGAAAGAAGAGTTATCTCTGTAATTGTGGCTAATGAGGCGAGTGTTCTATCTCGTATCTCTGGGCTTTTTTCGGCACGTGGCTATAACGTTGTCTCATTGACAGTTGCACCGATTCCTGACAGTGAGTATTCACGTCTTACCATTGTTACTATGGGGTCAGTTCGTGTTATCGAGCAGATCACCAAGCAGCTTCATAAACTTATACCTGTTCTTCGTGTTACAGAGTCGAAAGAGATGATTGAAAAAGAGATGGTACTCGTCAAGTTTCCAATTACAGAAGACTTAAGTGATATCTCTGTTCTTGCTAACGCATATAATGGCAAGATCGCCAACGTTAGCGAGGATACTATCATCGTTATGATTGCAGATGAACCAACACGTGTTGAGCACTTTTTAACGGCAATTAAACGTTTTCATCCGATCGAGATCGTTCGTGGCGGTACTGTCGCTATAGAGCGATAAGCCAGTGAATTTTTGGAGGTATATATGATTGAACTGCATGATCTGATCAACGAGATAGGTGCTGATTTTGATGGTAAATCGATCAATATTTCTGCACTAAATACCTTAAGTGATGCAACGTCACATGAGCTAAGTTTTTTGCAAAACAAAGGCTATGTGTCGCAGCTAAAAAAAACAAAAGCTGGGGCTGTATTGGTAACGCCTGATATGGTAGAGAATGTGCCATCCACTACTATTGCTGTCGTTGTAGATGAGCCATATCTTGCATTGGCTAAAGCCAGTAAACTTTTTGCTCCCGCATTGGTTGATCTTACTGCAGCAGATGCTCTTATTGGTGAAGGCACAATGGTAGCCGAAGGGGCTACCTTGGCAAAGGGTGCAGTCATCGGCAAGAACTGTACAATAATGCCGGGTGTGTATATTGGTCGTGGTACTATTATTGGTGATAATACGATCATACATTCGAATGTCTCTATTTATCACGACTGTATAGTCGGATCTGATTGTATTATCCACTCTTCGTCCGTTATTGGTAGTGATGGGTTTGGTTTTGCAACCACAAAGTTGGGTACGCATGTTAAGATCTATCAAAATGGAAATGTTGTCATTAAAGACGATGTAGAGATCGGTGCTTGTACAACTATTGACAGAGCTGCATTCGGAACCACATTGATAAAAGAGGGCGTCCGGATAGACAACCTTGTACAGATCGGTCACAACTGTGTCATCGGTGAGTACTCTGTTCTAGTAGCACAAGCAGGTATCGCCGGATCTACAGAGTTGGGTCGTAATGTTGTTTTAGGTGGTCAAGCAGCAGCTTCCGGGCATCTTAAAGTTGCACCGTTTACTACATTTGCCGCACGGGCAGGTATTACTAATGATGTAAAAGAGAGTCACAAAGTCTATGGCGGTTTTCCGTTGATGGAACAGCGTGCATGGTTGAAACTGCAAGTGAAGCTAAGCCGTTTACTGAAGTCTTAACCAACACTTCTTTTCTAATATCTACTCTTCCTTTCTTCCAACAAACTCTTTTAAAAAATAATATTTCTTCAAGTAAAAAGCGGTACACTAATAGATATTTTAAGACAAGGAAAACAGTATGAGCGGTAAAGTCACATTAGAAACAAGTATTCCATTAGAAGGCACAAAAAACGGTGTTATCTCAATCTCTCAGATAGAAGAACCTTATGGGCCAAAGTCAGGTACTGTGGCCAGTATCGGTATCTCACTTGCAGGTAAAGCAGATGCGCCGGAATGGAAAGTACACTTGCCTCTAGGCAACCTTGACGCGGTCATCGAAGCCCTTAAAAAACTAAAATAATCTCTCTTGCACCTGTAGGGTGCAGACTCTCACCTCTTTCATATTACTCTATTTGTACCATTTTCAAAATAGGAATCTACAGCTTAATTACAGTGAAACTACTTTATACTAGATAAATCTTACATTAGGATATCTTATGAAACGTTGGCTGATAGCAACTGTGTTGATGACTATTATTGCTCTAACAATGTTCTGCTTTCCTAATCCAAAACAAGAGCGTGTCATGGTCTTTCCAAAATGGAAAAAGTCCTATGATCTTACAAAAGGGACCATCGAGTCAGATGCACACAATGGGTATGTAGAGATATTTCTTAATAAAACTGCTGTTGATGCCTACGTAGATGTAGAACCAATGTTTCCGGCAGGCGCAGAGGTGTTTAAACCACTCTACCGTGATACTTAAGGAAAAGAGTTCGACCGACTTGTCATCATGGTCAAGATGGATGAGGGGTATGACAGTGACAACGGTGACAGGTGGTATGGTGTTTATGACGAGAGCGGTACAAATATGTGGTAGGAAGGGCGTATTCCTGAATGTATCAGCTGTCATGCAGTGGCCGAAGAGACAGACTACATGTTCTCGCGCAGTGTCATGAAAAAGCTAGCCGGTATTAATACAAATGAGTTTGAAGAGTATCTGGCAGATGATGGTGAAAATTATTAGTACTAATCAGGTATTGATATATATTGAATGAAAGTATGCTCACAGAGTGAGCAATTATTTAGTGGTGCAAAGAAGAACTTATTTGTAATTTTTAACAAACGCTTCGATACGTTTGATCCCTTTTTCGATGTTCTCCATGCTTGTTGCAAAAGAGAAACGGAAGTAACCCTCAGAACCAAAGCCTACGCCCGGGACAACTGCCACTTCGCTCTCTTCAAGAAGACGTTTACAGAACTCCAGTGAGTCATTTGAAACCTCTTTGATGTTAACAAAAAGGTAAAAGGCACCGTCAGGTGAAAGTACGGAAAGACCGTCGATCTCGTTGAACATTTTAACAGCAACGTCACGGCGCTGTTTAAAGGCAATACGCATCATTTCAATGTCCGCATCTGCGCTGCCGTCTAGACCCGGAATAGCGGCCATCTGCGTAATGGAGTTGATATTTGAGGTACTTTGACTCTGCAGTTTTTTAGTCGCTTGGATAAGCTTGGAGTCTGCTGCAGCCATGTACCCAAAGCGCCAGCCTGTCATCGCAACAGATTTACTAAGTCCGTTGATCGTAATGGTACGTTTAAACATATCGTCACTGATAGATGCTGCTGATGTGAACTCGCCTACATAGACAAGTTTCTCATACATCTCATCACTTGCAACCAGAATGTCCGTACCTTCAAGGACTTTTCCAATAGCAATAAGTTCATCTTTCGAATAGACTGCACCTGTAGGATTGGATGGCGTTGTTAAGATCAACATCTTGGTCTTCGGCGTGATCGCTGCTGTGAGCTGCTCAGGTGTGATCTTAAAGCCACTTGCATCATCTGTCATGATCTCAACAGGTGTACCGCCGCTATAAAGCACGAGTTCAGGGTAAGTGACCCAGAACGGAGCAGGGATGATGACTTCATCTCCTTCTTCGATGGTCGCTTGCATAAGATTGAAGAGCGAGTGCTTTGCCCCATTGTTTACAATAACCTGGTTAAGGGCATAGTCAAGACCGTTTTCACGTTTGAGTTTGTCGCAAACGGCTTGTTTGAGGGCAGGAATACCATCAACAGCGGTATACTTCGTAAAATTGTCATTGATCGCTTTGATCGCAGCATCTTTAATGACCTGCGGTGTACCAAAGTCAGGTTCACCTGCAGAAAAGCTGATGATATCTTTACCTTGTGCTTTCAACTCTTGAGCAAGTGCTGTAACTGCAATGGTGATTGATTCGGAAAGTGTATTGATACGTTTTGTTAACATGGCGATTCCTTACAAAGGTTTCTATAGATCTACCTGAAAGTAGGCAGTTACAGAGAGAAAATATTGACGAAATTATACCACTTATTGAATGAGAAATCTATTAGATGACAACCACTTTTTTAAGGCGTGCTTTTTTGACAAAGAGAACTATAAAATAACCGAATAATAGACCTACGATGTCGGCAGCTATATCGCTTAATGCCGCGTCTCGAGTCGGTAGAAAATATTGAATACCTTCGATACTAAAAGCCAGGGCAAAAAAGAATAAGATTCTCTGCTTAAACGCAAGAGCAGAGTAGGCACCTGCTAAAAGCATATAGAGAACGGTAAAAGCGATGGCATGATTATATAGGTCATTGCACGACGCAATTGACGGTAAAGCATTATAGTTTGGTAAAAAAGCTATAACCGTGATCGCTATAAAAGTGAAGTAAAAAAGCATCTTAAACACTAATGCTGTGCGTGCTATATTTATATTTATTGGGAGAGTTGTAGGGGATCAAGACACTTTCATGTCTTGATCGCCTTTAAGAAAGATTCGTAGATCTGTTCAAGTTTAAGGTCTTCGTCCAGAACCTCTGTGTTGTCTTTCATAAGGACATGTTCCAAAATGGCAACCCGTTTAAGCAGATACTCAAACAGTTCTTTGTTAATGTCAGGCAGTTTATTGTGGCTAAATTGATCTTTATCTCGGCCTTTTTCAATAACGTGCGCTGGGATACCGATAGCTGTTGAGCCGTCGGGGACTTCGCGTACAACAACAGAGTTCGCACCAATCTTGGCATCTTCTCCGATGATAATATTTCCCAGGACTTTAGCACCGGCTCCGATAACGGCACCTCTGCGTACAGTCGGGTGGCGTTTGCCTTCCGTTAAACTGACTCCGCCGAGTGTGACCCCTTGATAGATAACAACATCATCTTCGATGATACAGGTCTGACCGATGACAACACCGATACCGTGGTCAATAAATACACGGCGACCGATACGTGCAGCAGGATGAATATCTATGTTGGTGAAAAACTGATTGACACCCATGACCATACGTGCTGTACTTTTCCAGTTGGCACGATAAAGTCTATGGGCGATACGATACCACGCAATAGCCCAGACGCCGGGGTAGTTAAAAATAAACTCAAGTTTACTGTGGATTGCAGGATCGTTTCTATAAACGTTTACAAAATCTTCTTTTATTTCAGAAAAGAGTCCCAATTGCTGCCTTTAATGTACTATCTTATTTTAACTTCTATAGTAAGATAGTATAAATTTAATTTGTGGTGCGTAAATAACCGTTTTGGTACAGGTATAACTCCAGTTTTTGAAGTGTATCACTTTTTTCTTCTTCTGTCGTAAAGGTGCTATTTGCCAAATTATTTTTAAGTTGAATTAATATTTCTGCTTTGTCATAGCCGATATCATCAAGAATCTCAAGAATATTGTCGGACTCTATAACATTCTTCAGGATATAACCTTCATCCGTGACCTCGATACTGCATTCGTTCGGGTGTGTAAAGAGGTTATGACTCATTCCTAAGGTCTCTTGATAGGCACCGACATTGAAAAAGGCAAGAAAGTATTCCTCTTCATCCAAGTCGACATCATGTAGATAGAGTGGTACATTGGTGTCAAACTGGATCTCTCCGTCACTGTCACAGGTAATATCCCAAAGTGAGGCAGCACGGATAGCCGGTTCGTCAAGCTTGTTGAGCGGCATGACAGGAAAGTGCTGCTGCAGACCCCAGTAATCCGGCATACTCTGAAATATAGAACTGTTGATAAGGTAGCGCTCTTGCATACGTTCTTGCAGGCGGTTCAACTCTGTTGTATCGGTGTCCTTCATCAATCGAAGTGACTTTTTGATAATCTGATGAGCCAAGATCTCAGCATTAGAACGATCTTGCAGCGTGACATAGCCCAGATCAAACAGGGTGAAAAGTGATTCCAGGTGATCGAGTGCATCGTGAATAAACTCAATACAGTTCTCTCTTTTCACTAAAGTATTAAGTTCACGTAACTCTTCAATAAGAGGTGGATTCGATTCAGAAAATTTCAGCGATTTCTCTTGATAATCTTGTGAAAAAAGCTCAAGAACAGGGGTGATCAATACAGCGTGAGATGCGACAACAAATCGACCCGACTCTGTGTAGATATTTGGATGAGCTACCCCTTTGGCGTTGGTGATCTCACGCAGAACATACACAACATCATTTGCAAATTCACGCAAAGAGTAGTTACGGAGGCGGTGGTGCTCGTTTTGTGCATATTCAACTGCTAAACCGCCGCCTATGTTGATCGCACTAAGATTATCCGCCCCCATACGTTTGAGTTCAGCATAGATATTACCGGCTTCGCGTAGTGCTTTTTTAAGCGGGGCGATATCTTCCATCTGAGAACCAATATGAAAGTGGATCATTTTGAAGTGCTCAATAAGTTGATGCTCTTGGAGCATTGTAACTGCCTCGAGAAGTTCTGTTGCTGTTAAACCGAACTTGGCATCCATTCCGCCGCTTTTAGCCCATGAACCGGAACCAGAGCTGTGCAGACGAACCCGAATACCGATGCTTGGCACTTTTAAGTTGCTGGTCTCTGCGACTTCGATGATCGATTCAAGTTCACCAAGCCCTTCTATGGTTATGGTGATATCGTGACCCATTTGCGCTGCCATTGAACAGAGCGTAGTCATCTCAGTATCTTTAAATCCATTGACTGTGATAGGTGAACCGATAGGTGTTTGCGCCATAGCCAAAACAAGTTCTGCTTTTGACCCGGCTTCGAGACCATACTTGTAAGATGAACCATATTCCATAATGGATTTAACAGCTTGCGGGTACTGGTTGACCTTGAGCGGGAAAACAGCATTAAAGGAACCCAAATACCCTGTTTCACTTATGGCACGTTCGAAGTTTGCATAAAGGTTATCGATTTGCTTACCTATGAGATGAGGAAAGCGTAGAATAATTGGTCCACGAATCCCACTGTTTCGTAGATCTTCTGTTATTGAAAGCAATGAAGGCTGGCTCTTTTTGTTAATACAGACTTCGCCATCTTTTATAATAAAATTCTCATTACCCCAAATATCAATACCGTAGTTTATCATTGTTTCATACTTTAATTAGTGCGTAAAGCAGCATAGCGTGCTTTCGTTTGAATATTGTTTTCACAAACGAATAATACTACTTTTATGATAAAAAATAGACTGACAATACGTTCTGTAGCTTCTGCGAGAAAATCCCCGGTAGGGACTCTCATTGTTAGGCCCATTCTAAAATGTGTTAAGAAGAATGGTCTCTTCTGTTTTAGCTTCCAGGTCTTTGATCCAGATCGTACCATCATTGCGTTCGTTTTCACCAACGACAGCACAATAACGCGCATTGACTTTGTCCGCACCCTTGAGGTGGTTTTTTATATTTTTACTTTTGTATTCAACAATAACGACTTCATTTTTACGTTTAGCTTGCGCCGCTTTCATGATGATCGGCAGCCCTTCATCGTCCATTGTCCCGATATAATAGCCGTTTCGTTTAGGCGTCGGCATTTTGATAAGCTCTAACAGGCGCTCTATGCCGATAGCAAATCCTACTGCCGGTGTCTCTTTTCCATCTAAAAATTCTATCAGTCTGTCATAACGGCCACCGCCGGCGATTGCCGACTGTGAACCGATCTCATCGCTGACAAATTCAAAGGCTGTTTTGGAGTAGTAGTCAAGACCGCGTACAAGGTGTGTGTTAACCGTGTAGGCTATGTCGCTCTCTTCCAGCAGCTGTTTTAAAAGGGCAAAATCACTGTCACATGCCTCACAGAGATTCTGTATCAGTTTAGGTGCTTCAGCATAGATGATTTGACAATTTCCATTTTTACAGTCAAGCACGCGGATAGGGTTGGTTGTTTTACGACGTTGACAATCTTCACAGATCTTATCATCGTGGCAATCTAAAAAGCTGACCAGTTTATTACGGTACTCCGGCATACAGTTATGATCACCAAGCGAATTTATTTCGAGTTTGTAACCAATGCCTAAGGCATCAAGAATGTCGACCAACATCATAATAAGTGTGGCATCTTCCACAACACTGGCCACACCAAAGCTCTCTATACCGAACTGGTGAAACTCTCTTAAGCGGCCTTTTTGCGGGCGTTCGTAACGAAACATTGGTCCATGGTAGAAGAAGCGGTGAATCCCGCCTTGTTTGTCCAGTTTCTTTTGTATAAAGGCACGAACGACACCGGCTGTACCTTCAGGACGAAGGCAGACGTCATTGTCACCTTTGTCAGTGAACTGATACATCTCTTTACCCACAATGTCGCTTGATTCACCGACTGAGCGTTTGAAAAGAGCCGTCTCTTCCAGAATAGGGGATTCAAAGTAGGTGAATCCGTAACGTTTGGCAATAGTGGTCGCTGTCTCTATAAAATATTCAAAACGTTCCGCGTCCGGGGCAAACATATCATTCATGCCGCGTAGAGATTGAATCATTTTGTATCCTTGATCTTGTTTATAATTTCTTGTGTAATTTTTTCGATGGGGTCAGATGCATCGATGATGACAAGCTTGATCTCAAGCAGCTTGGCAGCCTCTATCAAAGCATCTTGAATCCCTAGTAAATAGGATATACCTCGTGCTTCAATACCGTCAAGCTCTTTTTGTGAGAGCCTAAAGCTGAGTTCTTTTTCACTCAACTTAAGCAAAAAGAGGATCTGAGGGTATTGACCGTCCGTTGCAAAACGGTTGAGATGCAAGATAGCGGTTTGCGATATGCTCTCTTGTACCATAGCATAGGCAACACCGGAGACCACACTGCGATCAGAGATGACAAGTTTGTCAAGGTTTGGTCTGACCACCTCTTGCATATGCTCTGCTCTGTCTGCTAAAAAGAGCAGAAACTCAGCCTTTGCACTTTGCACTTCACCGCTTAAGACAATGTCACGAATCTGTTTCCCGATTTTAGTAGCACCGGGTTCTTTAGTGATGACAGCATCGGGAAAAGCCTCTGAAAGACGGTCGATCTGGGTACTTTTACCGGCTGTGTCGATTCCTTCTATGGCAATGTACACGATTTCATCCCTCCGATAACCTTTTGCACTTCAAGCGGAAGAAGGTGGTCGGTCTTGCCATTGAACTTAAGCATGTTACGCACAATAGAGGAGCTAATAAAAGCATTTTTAAGGCTTGGCATCAGGTAAACAGTCTCTAACTCATTATCAAGGGAGTGGTTCAAGTAGCCCAGTTGAAGTTCATATTCAAAATCACTGACAGCACGGAGGCCTCGAATCAATATTTTGGCCTCTAGCGAAGCCGCCAAGTCAACGGTAAGATTATCAAAGCCGACAACCCGTGCCATCGGTATGTCAATTATGGCTCTTTGTACCATGTCTATGCGTTCATCCAAAGTGAACATGGGTTTTTTGTCCGAAGAATCGGCAACGGCAATGATCACTTCATCAAAAAGGTTGCTAGCACGTTTGATGATGTCTACATGCCCATTTGTTATGGGGTCAAATGTACCGGGGTAGAGGGCGATCCGAGGTTCAGTCATTATCACTCCAGCGTTTATATAAGTTATTTTCAATTCCGATAAGGTCAAACCACTTACCGATCATAAAGTCTTCCATCTTTTCCAATGTGTCCTGTTCTGAGTAGTAGGCCATAACCGGCGGCGCAATGATGATACCCAGCATAGAGAGTTTGTGCATGTTTTCCAAGGCTATGGATGAAAAAGGCATCTCTCTGGGTGCTAAGAGTAACTTTTTTTGCTCTTTGATCATCACGCTCGCAGCACGTGTGGTCAGATTATCTGCAATCCCTACACTTATCTTGGCCAGGGTATTCATACTGCAGGGTATGATCAGCATGGCATCCATACCAAAAGAACCTGATGCTACAGAGGCCCAGATGGCTTCATCTTTATGCAGTGTGACGTTCTCTTCTTTGTCTAGTACAATCTGAGCGTGATCCGAGATAATAAGATGTTTTTCAACACTCTTCGGCAGGGCGCGAAGTGCCTTTAGCCCAAGGCTAGCACCACTTGCACCGCTGATAGCTATAAGGACTTTCATAACACCTCTAACATATCTTTGAATTAGTTCTGTAATAATAGCACTTTTAGCTGATTTCTATGTATTGCAATGTCGCTATCGCTAGTTTTCATACTCTGAATTCAGGGGTTGATTGCGGACCTAGGCAGCTTAGAATAGGGGAGTCAGTAAACTGTCACACCATTTTACACGAGTAAAGATCATCAATTTTGTAGGTTGTAGTAGTAAAAAGTATACTATTGAGAGTTCTGCGTCACCATTTCTAAATAAGCTTTGATATAAAAGCTTGGTATATTGATCGTGGATGTAACATTTTGTTTGTTGATAAGCAGTAGATCCATTCCTGTATCTTGAACAAGATAAAGCTGATCAAGTGTAAAGTCAATCGTATACTCTTGATAAAAATGACCTTGTCTGATAGCAGAATAGTGCGAATTGATTTTTAAAGATGTGATTTTTTCAGAATCAACAGCCATAAAATCCCGCCAGTTATCTGCTCTGCGTTCAAACCAGAGATAATAATGCGGTTCGTTGGCCTTGGTGAGAGAGCTACTGTTTTCATCGGGTACCCGCGCGATAAGATAGAGAAGATAGTCGTCATCAAAGGTCTTGATCTCATACGGCAGTGTTGAGATGATCTTCTCGTGGTACTTGGGTAGATAAGATATAATGCGATGCTCTAAAAGATAGGCGGTTGTGATCTCTGGTACCGTTGTCGATTCTACAGTAAGATCCACTTTCTTTTGAGCACACCCGCTTGCAATGATAAGCGTGATAAGCAGTAAAAAAGTTTGTATTCGAGCGAGATAAGTTTGATACAGGCTAATATCCATAAGTAAAGGTACGACTAGTGCAAAATAATACCATAAAGCATCAAAGCCAATGACAATAGCAAAAAATCGACTGTTCTTGACAATTTTAGTTACCTCTATCTTTAGCGTAACGCTTTATGCAGAAGCCATTAGTAACAAAAACTACGGTTCCGTTGTTGTGACGGAAGTCACCAGCATCTATGACGGGGATACCTTCCGTGCCAATATACAAGAGTATCCAGAGGTTGTGGGTTACCATATCGGTATTCGTATTAATGGTATTGACACTCCGGAGATGCGTGGAAAGTGTCTAAAAGAGAAGAGATTAGCACAAAAAGCAAAACAGTTTAGTGTTGAGAAGTTAAGAAACGCCAAAAAGATAGAATTGCGCAACATGAAACGAGGAAAGTATTTTCGAATAGTGGCTGATGTTTATGTGGATGAGAAGAGTTTAGGCAGCATGTTGACAGACCAAGGGCTGGCGGTTGTATATGACGGCGGGCATAAAGCCAAAGATTGGTGTCAATAGTCATGTAAAGACCACTATATAGTAATTTATATAG
>JAQIBF010000080.1 GCA_027859195.1 Helicobacteraceae bacterium | reverse complement strand
GGATCTGGTTAAGCTGATCGCTGAAATAAAAATGAAGTGCTTCCGCTTTATAGTCCAAATCAAAACTATTTTTAGCACTGAAGTTGCTGTTGCTTTGGAGATTCACTATACTGAGTTTCATCTTGGCATCTTCAGGCAACGAGAAGTCTACGTTAGCATTTTTTACCTGCAGTGAAACACTCTCAGGTTCTACAAGTGTTCCTGTTCCATTGAAGATCGCTTCTTCAAATATAATCTTGGCTTTTTTACCATCTTTAAAAGTGATCTCTTTGTTAATGTCTTTAATATACCCTTTAAATGTAGCAGCAGCAACATCATAATCCATATGGTACATAAATTCTCTGTTTTCAAGCATCTTATTCATCTGCTCGTAAAGTGTCGTATCTTCCGCTTTCATACGATCTCCCGCTTCTTTTGTGAAGGCTACCGGGTAGAGGTCAAGACTGATGTCACTGTTGACAATAAGGTTCGAATAACGGACATCGGCTGCCAGGACTACATCGTCAAGCATCGCATTCATATACGCCGGTACTTGTGCTTTCGAAAGCGTTGTCAAGTAGTTTTGAAATGCAACCGGATCTTCTAATGTAAACTCATAATGCTCTTTCGTCTCCAAGTAGCTAGAGCCATTGTTGCTGCTTTCGACTTTAATGCCATTCTCATTCAGCATCATAATGCGGTCATCGATTATCTTTTTTACACTCATATTACCTACAAGCGGAAGTATTGCGATAATGGCGACAATAAGAGCACTAATAATTACTATTTTTTTTGACATATCTGATCCTTGTTTGAATTGCGATGATTATACAGAAAGTTTGTGGATAAAAAGAAAATGCCAGTTTGTCATTCTGGAGCTCTTTACAAAATAGACACATTTAAACATGAGGGTTTTAGACAGAGATGGATACCTAAAAAGGGCTCTTGTTTTGTGCATAACATTGACCCATAGCACCCAGTTCAGGCTTTAGCGCAAGGTCGAGCTGCGTCCAATTACTCTTCTAGAGCACTAATTGGCAGGAACTGACTCTGTTCAGGATCGTAGTAGTCAATATTTCCATTTTCAATATCGTAATACCAACCGTGAATATGTACCTCACCGCTTTTAACACGACGCTGTACTGATGGGTAGGTCAAAAGATTCTCAAGCTGTGTGACAACTGAAAACTGTTCCGTCAAGCGCAACAATTTTTCCTTTTCAGCATTAACTCCCAGTGATTCGATCGCCATCTTTTTTGCTTTTTCACCCAGTTTGAGCCAGTGTTTGATATGTATCATTTCCGGATCGACTATTGTCTCATACAACGCTTTACATGCACCACAATGTGTATGCCCGCAGATGATGATCTCTTCGACTTTTAAGACACTGACGGCATACTCGATTGCTGCGGCTGTAGAGTGGTAGTCTTCATCAGGGCGGTATGGAGCAACAAAGTTCCCAACATTACGGATAACAAACAGATCACCCGGTTTAGACTGCATCATCAGGTCAGGAATAACACGCGAATCGGAGCAGCCTATATAGAGTGCTTTTGGACGTTGGCCATGTTTTGCAAGTTTAATCAACTCTTTTTCATTCTCTTTAAAATAACTCGATTGAAAAAGCTCATTTCCTCTAATCAATGTCCCTGCTGCCAAAATACACCTCTTTTTACTTGTTGATAGAATCTTTCTAACTTTAAAATTTCTGTTAAAGTATATCAGATTTACATAAATGACATCTCTAAATTATGATTAAAATATACCGATACTGCAGGTATAGAAATGTAGCTTGAATTGAAAAATAGGACCTTAGAGTAGAAGAGCTACTCTAATTACAATAATTTAATTTGACTCAATAACACGGTCATACAGTTCTTGAACTGGACGTTCGTTATCAACATAGAACTTACGGAATGCCTCAATCTGCTCTTTTGACGCTTCTACCGGCTCTTTCAAAAGGTACCACTGGACATTTTCAGAACATGGGGGTGTTGTCAGTGAACCGATATAGTGAAAATAGTGTGCTGTCTCTTTTGGTAAGAGGTCTTGAGGATCAACATCGATCTCTCCGCCAATATTATTGATCACGCTGTTTAGCATCGGATTTGCCTTTCCCTCTTTAAAGAAAACAGCCACAACCGATAACTGCTTTGTCTCCGGATTTTGGTGAACCATGTGTGCCACCATATCAAAACGTTTACCGTCTACTGTATGCTCACTTTTACCATGAAAGTGGAACTGAAGCAGTGTAAACTCTTCGCCATGAAGCGTGATCGTGCCGCCTGTTTTCGGTGTGACTTTAATAGAGTGACCATTGTCGATAACGGCTGCAGTTGTATGAATATCTTCATGCATAGAGAGGTCATACTGATGATTCATCTCCACCGACTTTCCTGGAACAATGTTGATCGGAGACTGCGCGTGCCCCAGACCACATGTCTGTGAGAACTCTTCCCAGTGTGCAGGACCGTTTTCAGAGTAATCCCAATGATTTTCATGTTCGTCGCCATGTGCTGCATGTTCTGCCTGCTCGTGTGCTTTCACCTCTGCTTCGTGTGACGCACATCCGCTGATTATCAATGCCGCTGCGGCACTTAGTACTAGAATTGTCTTTTTCATTGTATTGTCCTTTTTAAAATTTATAGTTTGCAATAACCCGATACTGTATCAACTTATCGATCTGTGAACCCGATGCACCTGTCTCAATAAAATAGTACTAGATATTACCATGTGCTTCACCCTCAGCAAACCAGTCGGCAGGAGTTTTCACATCTGTTGCAGCAAAGGCACTCGTTGCGATCAACGATGATGCTAATGTCATTGTGACCTTTTTCAACTCTCTGTTCCCTCTCTTCTACTTTCGTAAGTAAAAAAGTGCATCTATCTTTTAGCGCGGCTCAGAAAAATCTCTTAAACTTAAAAAAAATTAGTAAAATTCAGAATAAATCAAAGATGATTTTAGCAAATTAGGTGTGAAAAAAGAATTAAATATAAGAGGATAAAATGTTCAATAAAATTGAATGTTAAAGAAAATGGAGAAGAGCAACACCCCAGGTGGGGTATTGAGATAAAAGTGTTGCGATTAACGTTTAGAGAATTGTGGAGAACGACGTGCTTTACGCTTACCTGGTTTCTTACGTTCAACAACACGTGAATCACGAGTCATCATACCTTCAGGTTTAAGTGTCGCACGGAATGACTCGTCGAACTTGACAAGACAGCGAGAGATACCGTGACGAAGTGCGTCAGCTTGACCACCGAAACCACCACCAAGAGTAGTAGCAACGATATCAACTGAAGTCTCTTGCTTAGTAAGAGCTAGTGGTTGTTTAACACGAAGTTTTTTCGCTTCAAGACCACCCAACCATGCGTCTAGTGAAAGACCGTTGATTGTGATGTTACCTGTACCTGGTGTTAACCATACTTTTGCGATAGACGCTTTACGACGTCCTGTTGCGTAGATTTTTGCCATCTATCAATCCTTACTTAGCGATTTGCGCGGTGTGAGGATGCTCAGAACCAGCGTAAATTTTTAGTTTTTTCAACATTGCACGACCAAGCTTCGTTTTTGGAAGCATACCGCGTGTTGCAAGTCTAAACAGTTTTTCCGGGTTGTTCTCCAAAAGATCTGTCATCTTACCGCTCTTAGTAGAACCGAAGTAACCACTGTGAGAGAAATACTCTTTGTTTGCCAGTTTACCGGCACCGTTGAATTTTGCTTTAGAAGCATTGATGATCACAACGTAATCACCACAGTCAACGTTTGCAGTAAAGTACGGCTTATTTTTACCACGAAGGTGTGTTGCAACCTCAGTGATTAAACGACCGAAAGTCTTACCTTCAGCATCGATCAAGATCCACTCTTGTTTGATCTGCTCAGGTGTTGCAATTTTTGTAAATTTCATATTGCACCCTTTATTAATTTTTTTTGGTAGCGGAAGTATAGGGGAATAAACTTAAATTATACTTAATTTAAGAAATATATAAGATAAAGAGAGATGCTGTTTTCACCTCAACCAATTAATGATCTTTAAATGTTTTAAAGATGATATCCCATAGCGGTGAAGTGACGCCATGGTTAAACTTTGGACGGGCATGATGAATAGTATGTAGATCAAAGATATATTTAAAATAGCCGCTGCGGTTCTTGACTCGATGCAGTGCGTGGTGGGTTAAGCCATAAGTGATATACCCCAGTAAAAAGCCTGAACCACCCATCCATGCCATTGATGGCGTTATAATAATTGAAAGTGCCGAAAACAGTGCAACACCGACTAATGTTCCTGTAAAGAATGGTAGCGAATCATATTGATAAGGGTCTGCATGATGTGCAGCATGTCCTTTGACAAAGATTTTTATTGTTCCGTGAAATAACCAGGCATGAAATGCATATTCAACAAATGAAAAACTCAAAAATCCCAATATAAATGCGATGATCGCACTCCCTGAACTAAAACCGTTAAACATGCTTGCATACCATGCAAAAAGAAGTACAAAGAGAGCATCAAAAATAAAACCAAACCAATAGTTCCATCGTGTTGTAGAGAGTTGCTCGCTCAGAAATTTAAACATTATTCTCATCTTCAAAAGTTAAGGATCATACTAAACATAAAACCTATTCAGATAAAAAAATTATTGACAATAATCTCTTTCTCATCTTGAAATTATAGCCAAAAACATCTAATTGGCATATCATGGTTATATTTGCTAAAAAGTGTTATGCTATACGAAATATTAAAACAAGGAAATAGGATGACACTTTCTAAAAGCATCTACGGTGCGCTGCTTGCACTCATATTGATCTTCTCAGGGTGTGGAGGTGTAACACCTGTTCCAACATCAACGATTGCGAAGGTACAACAGAAAGGTGAACTTGTTCTTGGGACTTCCGGCAATATGACACCGATGACGCGTCAACTTGAAAATGGTGATGTAGTCGGTCTTGATATCGATCTTGCAAATGTCATGGCAGCTGCTCTGAAAGTGAAACTGACCATTAAAGTCATGCCGCTTAACCAATTAGCAACTGCCCTTGCAAATGGTGACATCGATGTTGTGCTTTCTAACTATACTATGACTCCCGAGCGCAACGCTCAAGTCGCTTTTGTCGGACCATACCTAACTTCTGGAAAATGTCTTATCACCAAAATTCCTGATCTGGCTGATGATAAAAAGAGTGAATTAGCTGAGGAGAATGTGAATATTGCTGTTATTGAAGGTTCTACGAGTGAAGCATTTGCAAAAGCTCTCATGAAAAAGGCCACAGTTATTCCGGCTAAAACTCAAGATACTGCAATTGAGATGGTCCGTAGTGGTAGAGCAGATGCGATGCTTACTGACTTCCCTCTCTGTCAAGCAACAGTCTTCAACAACCCTGATGATCAATTTGTATCAATCTTCTCGCGTTTGACGTACGAGCCTATCGGTATCGCTGTTAAAGGGAACGATACACACTTTATCAACTGGACGCAGAACTTCCTTGAGCGTATGGATAAGACAGGTTATCTGGCTGCACTTGGTGAAAAATGGATGTCAATTCCGGCACAATAATATAAACTAGATGAGGCACTCTCCTCTTCTAAACTTCTTCTACTAACTTTTATCTAAGCATATACTCTTTTTGGCCAGATACAATATATTGAGGCTTCTAAATTCTTTTGTCACTAAAGAACGCGCCATCAGTTTTAAGGGAGAGCTACGTTATATTGACCTTTTGATAGAACAGAAAGATGGCTGGGTCATTATGGACTACAAGTCAGCTAAAAGCCACAGAGAA